>DATAQX010000226.1:0-2398 GCA_036264455.1 Silvibacterium sp.
TCCAATGTATGTCGCTGCATCTCTCAACCGCGGAAGAATGGCATTTCTCAGAAATGTGGTGCGGATGCCGATGCGAATCGTGATAAACGGCTGACTGTCGCGCTCCAGACCCAGGGTGAGGTTATAGACCTGTGGCTTCCCAAAAACCACTTTGAGTGTCTGGATCGCCGATTTGTTATGTAGCGAAGCATACTCCGGCCGTATCGGGAGCAACGTGTCCTGTAGCGAGAGATCGGGCGCCGTTACCAGCCCCAGTCCATTGTGATCCGCGATCGCGATATCCAGGACCGTAGGCGAATAATTGATGACCGAATTGATCAGCGCGTTCAGGCCGACATCATTCCGCAGCGAATCGGCGACAGCGGCGCGCAGTGCGACCGGATCGTTCACGTCTACCGGGTTGTTGCGCAGCCCTGTCTCCAGCGCTGTGCGGGTAGCGAAGAGTATCTGGTGCGCAACAATGTCCGTCGCTGAGTAGGATTGCTCGATATGTTGCTGCAATAACTGGCTCAGGTAAAGCCACGAGAGAATGGTTGCAATCAGAAAGACCAGACCGGCGATGGCTACAACGAGTTTGGTTTTCAATCGCATAGGTGTTAGAAGGCCCATGGAACGGATAAGGCGGGTGAGACGAATCCCGCCTATTCCTCCATGCTCGCGTCATCCTTGAGCTTCCCGTAGTCCTTGAGTTTATTGTGCAGCGTCTTCAGACTGATGCCCAGGATTTCCGCGGCGCGGGTCTTGTTGTTATTGGTCGACTCCAGCGTTTTTAAAATCAAACGGCGCTCGCCCTCATCGACCGTAGCGCCGACCTCCACTTGAATGGCATTCGACGCAACATTTGCGTCGAATGCGGTCCTTACCGTCCGGGTCCCGAAGCCCGGAGGCAGATGCCGCGCTTCGATCGCTTCTCCCCCGCATAACACTACCGCCCGTTCAACTGTGTTACGCAGTTCGCGCACATTGCCAGGCCAATCGTAGGCCATCATCCGTGCCAGCATCTCCGGGTCTATGCCGGTCACCTCGCGGTTGTGCTTGCGGCTCATCTCCGCAATCATTGCGTCCACAAGTGCGGGAATATCTTCTTTATGCTCGCGCAGCGGCGGCATGTGAATATTGAAAACGTTAAGGCGGTAGAAGAGGTCGCTGCGCAGGTGCCCGCTCGCAACCGCAACTTCAGGGTCCTGATTCGTTGCCGACAGTACCCTTACATCGACAGCCGATTCGACCTTGCTTCCCAGCCTCCGGAGCTTGCGTTCTTCGAGTACGCGCAGCAGCTTGGCCTGCGTGGCCACAGGCATCTCGCCGATCTCATCCAGCAAAAGCGTGCCTTCTTCAGCCAGTTCAAAGCAGCCCGCGCGCCTTTCCAGCGCGCCTGTGAAAGCGCCTTTCTCATGGCCGAAAATCTCGCTCTCGATCAGCGTTTCGGGAATCGCAGCGCAATTCACCGCGACAAAGGGCTTGGTCTTGCGTGGACTTAAATCATGCAGAGTTCGCGCCACCATCTCTTTGCCCGTGCCGCTTTCTCCGGTAATCAGCACAGAAACATTCGATGGGGCAACCCGCTCCACGAGTGCAAACAACTCCTGCATCTTCTTCGAAGAGCCCACCAGCGATCCCAGCACGCCCGTATCGCGTAGCTTGCGGCGCGTTACTTCGAGTTCCCGCTCAGTCTCCCGCTGGCGTGTTGCATTCAATAGGATGGTACGGAGGCGCGTCGGATCCACAGGCTTCTGGATAAAGTCGTACGCACCCATCTTCATGGCCTCGACCGCGAGATCGATCGAGCCTTGTGCCGTTAGCACCACCACCGCTTGGGTGCGCTCCAGTTCGTTCAACCGCTCCAGCAGCTTGATCCCATCCATGCGCGGCATCTTCAGGTCTGTCACCACGATGCCCGGCTGCCACGCCTGTACGCGTTCCAATGCCTCCACGCCGTCGCGGGCCGTATCCGTGCGGTATCCCCATCCCGAGACAAGTTCCGCCAGCCCCGTCAGGGCGTGCAGCTCATCTTCAACGATCAAAACCTTTTCCTGATTTGCCATATCTTTTATCCGGGGGGATATCTTCCTTGTATCACGCGAGACGTTCGCCCGGCCCGAAAAGCGAGCCATTACCCATGTATTCTGATCGTTATGTTGGATTATGAAATAACGACGCAGGAGCTCAGGCAACTGCTCGCTGCCGCCAGCCCGGAAAACCAGGTCCTCCTCGACGTGCGTGAGCCCTGGGAGTATGAAACCGCGCACATCGAAGGCAGCACCCTGATCCCCATGGGCGACATCCCTTCACACGCCTTTCAGGAGCTCGACCCCGAGGCCCACATCGTCGCTATCTGCCATCACGGAGTCCGCTCCATGAACGTCGCCGTCTGGCTCCGCAACCAGGGCTTCGAAAA
>DATAQX010000247.1:0-5616 GCA_036264455.1 Silvibacterium sp.
GAGATGGTGCTGGATGCGACTTCATAGGTCGCGCCCTGGACACGCACAGTATCCAGACGAAGAGCCAGTTCCGCGCCACCCTTGAAGCGGCCCAGAGCCTTGGCATCGATCACGGTTCCGGTTGCCTGCGCGCCGGCGCGAATGGCCACTTTGCCACCGACATAAACGGGACTCGCGACCACGGCTGAGAAGGTTTGCCCAGCCTGGCTGATCTTCGAGCCCAGGTCCTGGCTGGTGGTAATCGCGATATGCGTCCCGGCCGGAATCACCAGCGGCGGCGGCGGTGGCGTCGGCGGTGGCGGCTCAGCCGGAGCCGCTTCTGCCGGCGCGGGTGCGGCTTCCGGAGGGGGCGGAGCCGGAGCAGGCGCGGGCGCGGCTTCAGGGGCCGACGGTAGGGCGCCTGCGCCCTCAGGCTCCGGAGCCCGTGCGGTCCCCGGTGCAGCCGAAGTCGCTGGTGCGGGGCTGGGGGCGGGTGCTGGTGCAGGTGCTGGCGCCGGAGCCGCGGCCGGAGCTTCATTGCTGGCCTGCTCTGGCTGTTTCTTGCAGCCACCGGCAAGAAGCAGGCCTGCCAGGGCGAGCGGAAGAATAGAAGCGGAGACACGGTTGAGTTTCATGACGGCAATTATGATGCCACATTCGGGACTCCCGATGCTCGAATTCCCTTGGCAAAACCCCCGCAATGGCCGGGCCTATAATCTTTCGGCAGGAGTACGTTTTGGCCGAATCAAAATATCGGCGTTCGACAATCGTGGCGCTGGCCGTGGCAACACTTTTTCTCGTTTTGCTGCTGGGTGCGCTCAACGCCTTCAAACTCAGCTTCATACACCCCATTTCAACGGGACAGATATTCCTTTTTACGGCGCTTTCGGTCCTCGTCTTTCTGCTTTTCGTGATGTTGCTCATTCTTCTCCTGCGCAATATCCTCAAACTTTTTGCCGATGAACGGAGCCGCGTCCTCGGCTCCAGGCTGCGCTCCCGCATGCTGATCGGCGCGCTGCTGCTCTCCTTCGCGCCGGCGCTGTTCATGTTCCTGTTCAGCTTTCTGCTGATGAACCGCTCCATCGACCGCTGGTTTTCTCAGCCTGTGGCCGAGCTGCGCGATAACTCAACGCGTATCGCGGTGGAGCTGGCACACTACGTGAGCCTGAACGCGCGGGCTGAAGCCGAATCGCTGGCCCGCTCGCAATCGTTCACAGAGCACTTCCTGAGCGCGGATCATTCCAGGCTGATCGACGAGATACGCACGCACCGTATCACTCTGCAGGGAGGCTTCGCTGTCGTCTACCGCGATGGCGTTCCGGTGGCGCAATACCAGTTGCCTCACTCCTCGCAACCTGCCACGGTGCACGGGTGGCTCGATGACAATGCAGGGAATAAGAGCAATACGTTCGCTGATTTCACTACCGCCGTGCTCAAAGCAGCACAAAGAACTGACGAACCGGTCCTCGCAATCGGCGATAGCCAATATGCAGTCGGCGACGCCACGATTGGAGACGGCGGACTGATTGTGGTCGGCCTTCCGATGCCAGCCGGACTCAGTTCTAACGTGGAGCAGATTCGCGGGGCTACTACACAGTATTGGACGCTCTATCGCGAACGCCGCAGCATCCGCAGCACCTATTTGCTACTGTTGCTGTTACTTACTGCGCTGATCTTCTTCGCCAGCAGCTGGCTGTCTCTGTATCTCTCCAAGCAGATCACGCGGCCCGTCGAAGCCCTGGCCGATGCCATGAACGAAATTGCCGAGGGCCAGTACGACCAGCGTGTCACGGTCTCGGCGACGGAAGAGCTGGGCGAGCTGGTACGGTCTTTCAACCACATGGCTTCAGACCTGGAGCAGGCCCGCAGGCTCGCCGAAACCTCCACCAGCCAGCTGTCCGCCGCGAATCTCAACCTGGAGGCCCGCCGCAAGGAACTTGAAACGATTCTGGAGACCATTCCCAGCGGAGTAGTAACGCTCGACGCCGAGCGCTCGATTCTGCAGGCGAACCGCGCGTTTCTCGACCTGGTTACGCCTCACCAGCCGCGCGATCTTACGGGCATTCCACTGGCGTCGCTGTTCGCGCCGGATGTGGCAGCGGAGCTTGTGCTGCTTGAACGCCGCGCGCAGCGTATGGGTCTCGCAGCAGCGGAATTCGAGATGTCTACCTCGGCGGGTGTGCTGAGCCTGACGGCGACCGTCTCCGTCCTCGATCTGGGAGCTAACAAACCGGGGGCCAACAAGCGCGGCTCGATCCTGGTGCTCGAAGATGTAACAGAGTTTTTGCGGGCGCAACGCCAGCTGGCGTGGAAGGAAGTCGCACAGCGGGTGGCGCATGAGATCAAGAATCCTTTGACGCCGATTGCGCTGTCTGCCGAACGAATACGCCGCCACATGGACCGCAACCTTCCGGAGTCGCCGGGTGTGATGCGCCGATGCGTCGACGTGATTCTTTCCTCGGTGGAATCGATGAGCACTCTTGTCGATCAGTTTGCGGTGCTGGCCGAGTTTCCTGCAGCACAGCCGAAGCCGGATGACCTGAACGCCATCGTCGAAAGCGCCGTGATGCTTTTTCACGGGCGTCTCGACAATATTCAAATTGAACAGCGGCTGGCGCGCGATTTACCGCCGGTCATGGCCGACGCCCAGGCGCTCAAGCGGGCCCTTGCGAATCTGATCGACAATGCTGCCGAAGCCATGCAGAACAGCCTTTTGCGCGTGCTCTCGATTGAAACCTGCCTCAGCGAAAATCACGGGATGGCGGAGCTGGTGCTGGCCGATACCGGGCACGGGCTTACCGGTGAAATGCGGGAACGGCTGTTTCTCCCTTATGTTTCTACCAAGCAGCGTGGGACAGGCCTGGGTCTGGCCATAGCGGCAAAGATCGTTCAGGAACATCATGGCGCGATTCGCGCCGAAAATAACTCCCCGGCGGGAGCGCGGTTCATTCTCGAACTGCCGCTCGCAGAAAATGGGACTGCGGCAAACGGTCATAAGACGGATCTTGCACTTTCCGTGCATACGGACACGAGCGAATGAACCGTATCCTGGTAGTGGACGATGAAACGGAAATCCGCGAATTGCTCGAAGAGATTCTGAGCGAGGAAGGCTATGGAGTGTCGAGCACGGCCAGCGGAGCGGAGGCAGTCCTTCTGCTGCGGGACACGCCATACGATGTTCTTCTCCTGGATATCTGGCTTCCGGACCGCGATGGCCTCGATGTGCTTAGCGACCTTCGATCGCTGGAGACAGAAGACAAGCCGGAAGTGATTGTGATCTCGGGCCACGCGACCATCGAAACAGCGGTGAAAGCCACGAAGCTCGGAGCTTTCGACTTCCTCGAAAAGCCTTTGCTCCTGGAGCGCACGCTTATTGTGGTGAAGAATGCGATCGAGGCGAAGCGCCTGCGCAATGAAAATCTCGAGTACAAGCGGCAGCTCGCGCTCGAAACCACGATTACCGGCGAAAGTGTGCCGGCGAAGGCGTTGCGCCAGCAAATCAAGCTGATGGCACCGACGAATGGCCGCGTTCTTATCTTTGGGGAATCCGGTACCGGCAAGGAGCTTATCGCGCGGGCCATCCATGCTGAGAGTCCGCGCCGCGACCGGGTATTCATCGAGCTGAACTGTGCGGCAATCCCCGAGGACTTCATCGAGAGCGAGCTGTTTGGCTATAGAAACAGCGCTATTCCCGGCGGTCCGGCGGAGAAGCGCGGAACCTTCGAGCGGGCGAATGGCGGAACACTGTTTCTGGACGAAGTGGGCGATATGAGCCTCAAGACTCAAGCGAAGGTTCTGCGCGCTCTTGATGAGCAGAGCTTTGTGCCTGTTGGCGCAACGCAGTCCATCAGCGTGGATGTCCGCGTCATCGCAGCAACCAATAAGAATCTTGAAGACGAAACAGCCAAGGGAAATTTTCGAGAAGACCTCTTCTATCGCTTGAACGTGATTCCCTTTTTTGTGCCGCCTTTGCGCGAGCGCAAGGAGGATATTCCTTCATTGACCCGCGAATTTCTGAGCGTCTTTGGCCGCGAGTATGGCCGGCCGCGCGTGGAGATTGGCGACGATGCGCTCGATCTGTTGAAGCACTATCCGTGGCCTGGAAACGTGCGCGAGTTGAAGAATATTTTAGAACGAGTGCTGATTCTGAATCCGCAGGCACACCGCATCGAGCGGCGGCATCTTCCCATGCTGGTCCACCGCGCGGCGAGCAGGCGCAACGAGGATTTCAGCACCCTGCAGCAGGCGCGAGAGGCCTACGAACGCGAATACATCCTCAAGAAAATCGATGAGTGCCATGGAAACATGAGCCGGGCAGCGGAATCGCTGGGGCTGGAACGGAGCCATCTCTACCGCAAGATAAAGGCGCTGGGCATCAGCGTTCGGGAGGGTCTTCTTCCTTAGTGCGGGCGTCGTGAGCAGCCATTTCTTCCAGCTGCCTACGCCAATCCAGCGACTCGACAAATCCCCGCGACTCGCGCCAGTTCTCTTTCACGATTACGTGCAGCTCCAGGAAGACCTTCGTTCCTAACAGCGACTCGATCTCTTTGCGCGCGGAGGTGCCGATGGCCTTCAGCTTGCTGCCGCCTTTGCCGATCAGGATGGCTTTCTGTCCGTCGCGTTCGCAATAAATGACAGCGGAGATGCGCGTCAGCGGCGGTCTTGCGTCCCGCATGCCTTTCTTGCCTTTCGCCGGCAGCGGCTTCGGCTCTTCAAAGCGCTCGATAACTACGGCCGAGGCGTAGGGAACCTCTTCGCCGGTTTCAACCAGGATTCTCTCGCGTATGAGCTCGGCAACTAAAAAGCGTTCGGGCTGGTCAGTGAACTGGTCTTTGGGGAAATAGCGCTCACCCTCGGGCAGAACAGCGACGAGCTTTTCCAGCAGCGCATCGAGCCCGTCCTTCTTGCGCGCAGAAATCGGAAATACTTCGGCGAAAGAATGCAGTGACGTGAGCTGCTGAATGAGGGGCAGCAGCAGCTTGCGATCGACAAGATCGATTTTGTTGATGAGCAGGAAAACAGGACATTCCAGCTTGCGGATCAGATCGAAAACGAAGGCGTCTTCGCTCTCAGCCTTGCCCGCGCGCTGCGTGAGCTTCTCTTCATTGCCACTTTGAAGCTCAGGCAAGTCCAGGCGCCGTGTCGCATCGACCATCAGCAGGACTGCGTCGCGTCCCTCGAGCGCATCGTGAACCTCCTGCATCATGCGCTTGTCGAGCGAGGAGCCGGGTTTGTGAACTCCCGGCGTGTCGACAAAGACAATCTGCGCGGCAGGATGCTTCCCCTTACGCGCCGGTACTTCGACGACGCCCAGAATCCGCGTCCGCGTAGTTTGTGGCTTGGCAGTCACAATCGCGACCTTCTCGCCAACCAGCGCATTCAGCAGCGTGGATTTACCCGCATTCGGACGTCCGATGATCGACACAAATCCCGATCGCACAGTTATGCTCCTTTTGCTTCCGCGGTTACACGAGAAATGCGCAGCCGCTCGATCCGCCGGTCGGTCGAGGCCAGAATCTCAAAACGTATACCGTAGTGTTCGATGACTTCGCCAGCCTGCGGAATCCGGCCCGCGGCTTCGCTGACCAGACCGGCGACGGTTGTGGCCTCGAAATCTCCCGGTATCTCCGCTTCGCC
>DATAQX010000285.1:0-7776 GCA_036264455.1 Silvibacterium sp.
TCGATCTCAGCAGTCCGAAAGTGGTTGGCGGTCTCGATACATTCGATCCACTCGATCCGCGGGTGATCGCATGGTGGCAGAAAAAGGTCGACGAGGTATATGCGCAGATCCCCGACCTGGGCGGATTTGTCGTGAAGGCAGATTCGGAGGGGCGCGCAGGACCGTCGCAATATGGCCGCACTCCGGTAGATGCGGCGAATGTGCTGGCACGTGCGCTCAAACCGCACGGAGGGGTGCTGCTGTATCGGGCATTTGTCTACAACCATCATCTCGACTGGCATGATCTGAAGGCCGATCGCGCCCGTGCGGCATACGACATCTTTCATCCTCTCGATGGAAAATTCGACGACAACGTTATCGTACAGATCAAGCACGGGCCGATCGATTTTCAGGTGAGGGAACCGGTATCGCCGCTGTTTGCCGGCCTCCATCACACCAACGAAGCCATCGAGCTGCAAATTACGCAGGAATACACCGGCCAACAAAGGCATCTGGTCTTCCTGGTTCCGATGTGGAAAGAGGCCCTGGATTTCGATCTGCGTGCAGATAACCGACACACGCCGGTGAAAGAGATCGTGGAAGGTAAGGCCTTCGATCGTCCGCTTGGCGGCTTCGCCGGGGTGGCGAATGTTGGCCTCGATGAGAACTGGCTGGCGCACCCCATGGCGATGGCGAATCTTTATGGCTTCGGACGTCTCGCATGGAATCCCGATACATCGCCGCAGGCCATCGCCGATGACTGGACTCGTTTGACCTTCGGCAACAATCCGATCGTGGTGACCACTATCGACGACATGCTCCTTTCCTCGTGGAAGACTTACGAGCAATACACAGGCCCGCTGGGTCTGGGAACGCTGACCGATATCCTGCGCTCGCATTACGGTCCAGGAATTGAGTCGGCGGAGAGAAACGGCTGGGGACAATGGATTCGCGCCGATCATGATGGCGTGGGCATGGATCGAACCGTTGCCACCGGGACCGGCTACATCGGGCAGTATCCGCCGGAAGTAGCGAGCATGTATGAGTCGCTCGCGACTGCTCCGGATGCACTGCTGCTATTCATGCATCACGTGCCTTATACATACAAACTGCATTCGGGCAAGACGGTCATCCAGCACATCTACGACACGCACTACGAAGGAGCGGCCGCGGCTGAGAAGCAGATAGCGGAGTGGCAGCGATTGCTAGGGCTCATCGATGATGAGCGCTATCAGAAGGTGCTGGCGCTGGTGGAGTATCAGGCCGGCCACGCAGTTGTGTGGCGGGACGCGGTCGATCAGTGGTTCTACAAAATGTCCGGCATTGCCGATAACCAGGGCCGCGTGGGCCACGACCCAAACCGCATCGAAGCGGAAAGCATGCAGTTAAGTGGATACACACCGGTCGACATAACTCCATGGGAGACGGCGTCCGGCGGCAAGGCCATCGCCTGCAGGGATCACAATCTTTGTATCGCGACTGTTACCCTGGACCGGCCGGCCGGTATGTATGATATCGCGATCCAGTACTTCGATCTACGGCATGGGGCATCGACTTACCGGGCCTATCTCAACGATAAGTTTTTGAAGGAGTGGCGCGCCGATAACTTACTGCCCGGCGACCAGATGAGCGGCGACACCTCCACCCGCATCACGCTGCGCGGAGTTGCTCTGAAGCCGGGAGACGTATTGAAGATCGAAGGTCAGCCCGATGGCGGCGAGCCTGCGCCCCTGGACTACGTGGAGATTTCGCCCGTGCGTGCCGTCGCGCCGTAAGCACTCGATAACCGGACTATAGTAAGGATTGCTTGCATGAAGATTACTAATGCTTCCGTCAACATATGCTCCCCAGGGCGAAACTTCGTCACGTTGAAGATAGAAACCGATGAGGGCATTTATGGCCTCGGAGATGGAACTCTCAACGGGCGCGAGCTTTCGGTTGTAAGTTATCTTACTGAGCATGTTATCCCGTGCCTGATGGGGCGCGATCCTTTTCAGACCGAAGATATCTGGCAGTATTTGTATCGCGGAGCCTACTGGCGGCGCGGTCCGGTCACCATGTCCGCTATCAGCGCAGTCGATGTGGCGCTATGGGACATTAAAGGCAAGGCGCTGAATACTCCTGTGTACAACCTGCTCGGCGGCAAGAGCCGCAATGGCGTTCTGGTCTATGCGCACGCCAATGGAGCCGATATCGAAGAGACAATCGATGCTGTCGGCCGGCAGATAGATCTGGGATACCTGGCGGTAAGGGCGCAGAGTGGTATTCCGGGCCTGGCTTCCACCTACGGCGTAGCAAAGAACAACCAGCCCTATGAGCCGGCCGAGAGGGGACTGCCTTCAGAGAGCTTGTGGTCCACGGAAAAATATCTGCAGCATGTGCCTGAGTTGTTCGAGCGGGCACGCCAGCAGGTCGGCGAGGATGTTCACCTGCTGCACGACTGTCATCACCGGCTGACGCCGATCGAGGCAGCGCGGCTGGGAAAAGAACTGGAACCGCATCATCTTTTTTGGATCGAAGATCCTGTGCCCGCAGAGTTACAGGAAGGCTTCAAAGTCATTCGTCAACACACAACCACGCCGATTGCCACGGGCGAGGCTCTCAACACAATCTGGGACGCACAGGAGCTGATCCGCGAGCAGTGGATCGACTACATCCGGATGACACTGGTGCATGCCGGAGGGTTCACGCACCTTAAGAAGGTCGCGGATTTTGCCGCGCTGTTTCATGTCCGCACCGGTTGTCATGGCGCAACGGATCTTTCGCCCGTGACCATGGCGGCCGCGCTGCATTTCGACCTGGCGATCCACAACTTCGGTATTCAGGAGCACATGCCGCATAATGCGGAAACCGACGCTGTATTTCCCCACCAGTACTCCTTCGACGCGGGCTATATGTATCCTGGAGACGCTCCCGGGCTTGGGGTCGAGATCGATGAGACACTGGCCGCTAAATATCCATATCAGCGCGCCTATCTGCCAATTAACAGGAAGCTCGACGGAACGCTGTTCGACTGGTAAGTTACGGTCCCGCGGATAAAAGATACAAGCCCGGATACAAATGACTATTCAGCCACTAGCTCCGTATCGTCGCGTTCGCCCTCCTTGGCTTTCTGCCGAGCCATCAGCGGAATGACGAAAAGAATCGCCAGCAAGGTCGTCACCATGCCGCCTACTACCACGCGTGCCAACGGCTGCTGCGTCTGAGAACCTATCCCGGTTGCCACCGCCGCCGGCAGAAGTCCCAGCCCGGCAGCCATACATGCCATTGTCACCGGACGCATTTCATCCAGGCATCCCTTCTCCAGTCCGCGAACTGGTCCTTCTTCGCGCTGCGCCCGCCGGATCCCGGAAAGAAAAACGACCGCTCCCAGCGTTGCTACACCGGTCATGGAGGTGAAACCGACCGCAGCCGAAATGCTGAAGGAGGTACGTGTAAGGAATAGCGCTACAACGCCGCCGATCCAGGCGAAGGGTAGTATGCCCACGATGATGAATGCGTCTTTCCATGTACGGAACTGAATGTAAAGCAGAAGCAGGATGATCGCCACGCTCACCGGAATAATCACCGCCAGGCGCTGCTGCTCTCTGCGCAGGCTGTCAAACTCGCCCGCCCAGGTGTAGTTGTAACCGGTCGGCAGCTTCACCTTCTCGGTGAGTTGCTGTTGCAGATCCTGAATTGCGCTGGCCAGATCGCGCCCCCGAACGCTGAACTTGATCGGGATAAACCGTCTGCCGCCCTCGCGATAAATCATGAAGGCGCCGTTGCGCAGGCCCACATTCGCGATGGAGCTAAGCGGAACCTGGGTTCCATCCGGAGCGGGCACAAGAATCTTGCCGATCGCATCCGGCGTATCCCGGAACTCCGGAGAGTAGCGCACAGCGAAGTCGAATCGCCGGTCGCCATCGATGATCTGCGTCACTGGCGCCCCGCCGACCGCCGCCTGCACAATGCTGTTCACATCCTGCGGCTGCAGGCCGTAGCGAGCGGCCTTCACCCGATCGATTGAAACCATCAGGCTGGGTTGCCCGCTCACATGGAAGACACCCACATCCGTAATGCCTTGCACCCCGTTCATGATTCCCTGAATCTGATCCGCAATGCGCGTCAATTCATCGAAATCGTCGCCGAAAAGCTTGAGCGAATTCTCGCCCTTCACACCCGACATGGCCTCTTCAACGTTGTCTTGAATGTTTTGCGAGAAGTTGAAATCGATACCCGGAAAGCGTTTGAAGTCGTTTTGAATCGACGCGATCAGAACTTCCTTGTTCCTGCGGAATTGCGGCCGCCATTCGCCCACCGGCTTCAAATCCGCCAGAAATTCCGCGTTGTTGAAGGTGCTCACATCCGTCCCATCATCGGGGCGGCCCATCTGTGACACTACCTGCGTAATTTCGGGATACGTGCGCAGTGTTGCGCGGATATCGTCGGTAAGCTTCTCGGACTGCTCGAAGGAGATATCCTGCTGCATAGTGGCACGAATCCATAAGTTACCTTCTTCGAGCGCCGGCATGAACTCGCCGCCAACGAATTCGAAAAGCAGTACCGCCCCCGCAAGCGATGCCAGGGAGACGATCCACGCAAGCTTGCTATAGCGAAGAACGAGTATCAGACCGCGATCGTAGTGTCGCCGCAGAAATGCGCTCAGCCAAGTCTCGGTGGCCTCGTGTTTGATTCGCTTGGGAACAGCGTATGAGCCAAGCACGGGAGCGAACACCAGCGCACAGATCAATGCACCGGTTAGTGCGAAGCCATAGGTCACCGACATCGGCGCAAAAATTTTGCCCGGAACTCCCTGCATGGTGAACAGGGGAATGAAAGCGACCAGGATGATCAGCGTCGCGAACAGTACGGGTTTGGCCGCATCGCCCACGCCTTCCATGATCAGCTCTCCCACATCTTCGCCTTCCACTCGGCGTGAAACTTTGCGATGCACGCTTTCGAGTACAACAATAGAAGCATCGACCAGGATGCCGAAGTCGATTGCGCCAATCGAAATCAGGTTTGCCGAATGGCCTGTGAGCACCATCAACGCGAACGCAAACAGTACGGCGAAGGGAATCGTGATTGCGGCAATCAGTGTGAGTCGCAGGTCGCCGAGCATGCTCAGCAGTACCAGCGTCACCAGGATCAATCCGGTCAGGATGATGTGTCGTACCGTGTGCGTCGTGGTGTCGATCAGCTTCGTGCGGTCATAGATCGTCTTGATCTGCATCCCGGGCGGCAGCAGATTTCCGGTGTTCAGATCGTGGATCTTCTGACGGATGCCGGCCAGAGCGGGAAGGGAAATGCCGCCCCTTTGCAGCAGCACAATGCCTTGCACAATGTCCGGATTCTCATTCAATCCCACCTTGCCTAGTCGGGGTTGATGGCCCTCTCGAACGGTAGCCACATCGCTCAGCAGCACCGGAGTGCCGCCGCGCTGGGCGACGACGATATTGTTCATGTCCGTAATCGAGTGCAGCAGGCCAATGCCGCGTACGTTTACGCTCTGGCTGCCCAGCGTCAGGTAGTTGCCGCCGGCATTCGCATTGCTGTTCTGGACGGCATTGACCACCTGCGTCATGGTCACGCCCATGGCCAGCAGCTTATGCGGATCGATCTCCGCCTGGTACTGTCTTGTAGTGCCGCCGAACGTTGCCACATCGATGATGCCCGGCACCTGCTTCAGCTCGCGCACCACCATCCAGTCCTGCGTGGCCTTCAGCTCATTCAGCGAATGATCGGGACCCGCCAGCTGATACCGGTAAATTTCACCGATGGGAGACTCCGGCGAAAGCTGCGGCTGCAGGTTGTTCGGCAGGCTCACCCCTTGAAGGCGATTGAGCGCCTCCTGGCGATCGATAAAGTAGTCGCTGTCGAAGGAGAAGTACATCTTTACGTCGCTCAGCCCGAAAATGCTGATCGACCGAATCTGTTCGAGCTTCGGTGTTCCGTTCAGCCCCGCTTCCAGGGGCACGGTCACCTGCTGCTCCATCTCCTCGGCAGACCAGGAGGGGTCCTGCGTGATGAACTCGACCATCGGAGGAGAGGGATCTGGATACGCTTCGATGTCCAGTTGGAGAAATGCAAAGACGCCAACTGCAAGCGACGCGAGGAAAATAATCAGCACGACGTTGCGAAAGCGCAGAAGAGTGCCAATCATCCCTTGCATTATTGTTCCTCTGATTCGCGCAGCAATTCAGCTCCCGAGGAAACGACCGTGTCGCCCTCTGTGAGCCCCTGCGTGATTTCGTACTTCGTGTCGTGTGCCGCGCCAAGAGTCACTGTGCGGCGCGCATACTTACCCGGCGAGGTCTCTACAAACACAAACGCTTCCTTGCCGTCCTGGATCACCGCAGTCGAGGGCACTACGATCGCCGTGCCCTTGTTATTAAGGACCGTGATCGTTGCATACATCTGCGGCTTCAGCTTATGTTGCGCATTCTCAAGTACCACGCGAACCTTAAGCGTCAACGTAGTCGGATCGACCGCATCCGAAATGTTATCGATCACCCCGTGAAACACCTGGTCAGGATAGCCAGTCACGCTGATCTCTACTGGTTGCCTCACATGTACCGAGCCAAGATCGCGCGGGTAAAGATCGCCGACCACCCAGATCGGATTGATATCGGCGATAGTGGCGATGGCGTTCGCATTATCGAGAGAGCGCTGCAGTTCACCCACCCCAGTGCCTACGTCGAGCACTACGCCGCTGATGGGCGCATGGATGGGAATCGTGTCGGAAGTGTCGTTTTCTGAAAAGCCGAGAATGCGCAGTGCCTGCCGTGCCCGTTCCAGCTCCGCGTGATCCGCATCGGCCATGGCCTTCAGGTCGTCGAAGTCGCGCTGCGCCATCACCTCGTGCTGCAGCAGATCCCTGGCGCGCTGCAATTGCAGATCGGCGCGAGCCGCTTCGATCTTGGCCTTCTGGAAATCGGCGCGTGTCTGCGCTGCATCGCTGCTTTGCAGCATGCCGATCTGTTGGCCTTTGCTTACTTCCTGGCCCGGCAGAACCTTGAGCTCCACCACGCGGCCGCTGATCGGAGGATAAACATGCACTACCGAAGTCGGATTGGCCATCACCTTTGCGGCGAGCGCCAGTTGATTCGTCACCTGTTGGCTGTGCACGGTGATCGTCTCAACCATGCTGTGCGCCGGGGCGGAGTTGGCAGGGGGGGCCGGCTGCTCATGTTTGCAGGCATTCAAAAATAAAAGTGCAAATGAAGCGGCTACGGCAAAGGTGCGCCATTTCATGGCAGAATCTCCGTGGCAGCGGCAAAGCTGAGTTGGTGAATGCTGAGCCAGACCTGCTGGTTGGCGTTCAGCGCGTCAAGATTGATCTGCCGGTAGTCGCGCAGCGCGTCAAGGTAGTCGAGCAGTGTACCGCCGCCGTGCCGGTAACTGTATTCAAGGTTTTCTCGTACATGCCGGGCTTCCGTCAGGTAGTGCCCGTTGTACCGTTTGGCCAGGTCAATGGCAGCCTGGTACCCCGCCCACGCCTGATCCACGTCGCTCATTACCTGGTTGCGCGCGGCAATCTCTGCGAAGCGGCTCGATTGTGCCTCGTACCGGGTCCGTTCTTTCTCGCCCTGGTTTCTGTCGAAGATGCGCAGCGGAATGTTGATCTGAAATCCAGCGCTGTTATAGACGCCGACGCGATCGTATTCGGCGCCGAGAGTTGGATCGGTGGTGCCGTCGGCCTCGGCAAGCTTCACATTCGCGTCAGCCAGGCGGATAGACTGCAACGCGGCCTGATAATCAGGCCTGGCCGTCAATGCTTCCTGCTCTATCTGCGCCAGTGTGGCCGTGAGTGCC
>DATAQX010000378.1:0-9288 GCA_036264455.1 Silvibacterium sp.
GCTCCAGAAGAAGACGCAGATCTTCGCCGGCAAACTGACCAAGCCCGACTCGGAAGACCCGGACACCGTCAACCATCTGAACTGGTACATGTCCACCGGGTTTAAGCGGCCCTATCCCGGCGAGAAGACGGTTCGCCCCCCAAGCGAATTCAACAACCCGGCACCCGCCGACGCTGACGACGGGGACGAGTAAAACACGTTCAGACTGCAACGGCCCTCTCCCCGTTGACCGGGGAGAGGGCTTTTTCTTCACGCCTCAAACGCTCGAGCCTCATCTTCTCGATCGAGGAACACGAAGACGGCCGCATTCTCCACTTGGAGGAGAGGTGGTCGCTCATTGAGAATGGCGCAACACTCCAGGGGATCCGCGAGTGGGCCGGATGGCCAGAAGCAGATTCTCTTCTTTCGCCGCGAGCTTAGATATGTGGGTCCGGCTATGCCGGACCCCTTATTTGCCTCTACTCTTAAGAGGTCAGAGTGCGGCGATGCCGTTGAATCCGACCGATTTGGGGAGATCTCCAGCCTGGCCGAGATTGGTGAGAGATCCATCCTGATTGATGGCGAACATGCCGATGTTTCCGGACTGCGAGTTGATGGTGTAGAGGAATTTGCCGTCGGCGCTAACGGCTATATCCACGTTGTGGCTGCCCGATGGATTCTCGCCGACGATCGTTCCAGCGATGGGAGTGAGCGCTCCATTCTTGCCGATGTTGAAGCCTGAAATGTTGTCGCTGCCTGAGTTCGAGGTGTAAACCCTGGTTCCGTCAGGAGTGATTGCGTTCCAGCAGTTGCCGGAGGCGAGGGCTGGCACGGATTTGCTGATGGCTGCGAGGGTACCGTTGGAGTTGACCGTATAGGACGAGATTGCGGAAGCATTCGTTTCGTTGGCAGGACCGGTCTCCGAAACGATTGCGGCTCCATTGGGTGCGAAGGTCACAGAGAAGGTGCCAGGTGCTGGATTAGCATTGACTACGATGGGGGCGAGAGTTCCATTGGGCTGGACGCGAAAGACATCGATGTTGTTGGCAATCCGTTCTGTCACGACGAGAAATTGCCCGTCAGGGCTGAAGGCCAGAGATGCTCCTCCAGTGGTTGTGGCAGTAAGGAATGCTGTTGAGTCCTTGATCTGTTTGAGCTGACCGCCGAAATCGAGATGAAAGCCCACGAGGCTACCAGCTCCGCCACTATTGAGGACATAGACCAGCCCACCGTGCTCTGCGACCGCAGAAGGCTGCGCGCCGCCTGAAGGTGTCTTGTTGAGAAAGGTAAGGAAGGCTTTATGAACGCCGAAGACGGATACCTCACCGCTACCCGCGTTGACGGCAAAGAGAAGTGAGTGGTCTTGGCTAAGTGTGAGCGACCCCTGCGATTCGAGCGGATCGGTAATGCCTCCGCTACCTCGGCCATGCGTCTCGTAGGAGATGCTTTCGCCGAGATTGCCATTGGGACCGCGCTCGAAAGCGATAACTTCGTTCTTGTCCGCATCATTCGTCATGACAAAGACGGCGCCTGCATTGTCTCTGTTGTTAAGGTCTGCAGCGTGAAGAACCGGTGACATCGCACCAATTCCAATCATGATCATCGAGAGACCACGAGTTACCTTGTTCATTTTCCAGCTCCTTCGGGATAACGGTTGGCGCAAGGATCCTCTGTGCGAACGAGCCGTGAGTTCACATCGCCAGTACATCCTCGTGCGAACTATTGGAGCGGGACCGTATGGAAAAGGTTACATGCGAGTTCGATCTTGTGACGAGCGCCCCCTAAGAACATGGTCCTCAGAAGCTCGCAGGACGTTTTATGAAAAATCTGCTCGATAATGAAAGCGTCTCTTTTGCAAGCTACTCCGTTGCGCAGTTGTGCACAGAGAGCACCCTGCATCAAAGCGCGATGGACTAAATTGTGACCAAACGAAATCATCGTGGAATAAATTGCGGGTATCGCGTGTTCGTATCATGAAGGGCAAGCGAGTTCTCCGTAATCCGCATGTCGCCGATGCGAATATCGTTCGATACATCAGACTGTAAATAAACCCCCTGGCGCGTTACCTGCGTCCACTGGACCCGCGACGTTGTACTCTGTCAGGGCATGAGCACACCGGAATTCTCTCTCTGGATCTTCTTCACTTCGCTTATCGCTGGCCTGCTAGGCTCGCTCACTGGCCTGGGCGGCGGGGTGGTCATCGTTCCGGTGCTTACAATCATTTTTCACATTGACATTCACTACGCTATCGGAGCATCGCTTGTCTCTGTCATAGCCACTTCCTCGGGAGCGGCGGCCGCCTATGTGCGCGAAGGCTATTCCAACATCCGCATCGGCATGTTCCTTGAAATTGCAACGACCCTGGGAGCGCTGCTGGGCGCCTGGCTCACTACCCGCGTATCCACGCACGCCATCGGCATCATCTTCGGAGCAGTGCTGCTATATTCCGCCTGGGCATCCGTACGGATGAAACACCATCAGCACCAGGCAGGCAAACCGGATGCTCTCGCTACGCGGCTCCGAATGAACGGCATCTTTCCCGGCGAAAATGGTCCGGAGCCCTACGCCGCCCAGCGTGTCCCCGCTGGTTTCGGTCTTATGTTCCTTGCCGGCTCCCTTTCCGGACTGCTTGGCATCGGGTCTGGGGCAGTAAAAGTTCTGGCGATGGATCAAGCGATGCGCCTGCCATTCAAGGTCTCGACCACAACCAGTAACTTCATGATCGGAGTGACAGCGGCGGCGAGCGCAGGAATTTACCTGAGCCAGGGGTACATCGCGCCTGGGCTTGCGATGCCGGTGATGCTTGGCGTTCTGGGTGGGGCCCTTGCCGGCTCGAAGATTCTGGTGCACGCCGAGGTAAAGACACTCCGCATCATCTTTGCTGTGGTTATCGTTGCCCTCGGCCTGGAAATGGTCGTGAACAGCATCACCGGAAGGCTGTAGAGGGGGTTGGATGCAGGTAACAGATCAGAAGCTTGAAATCGCAATCGGACGTTTGCTCCAGGCCGGCGTCTTACTCGCTGCTACCGTTGTGCTCATAGGCGGGATACTCTACCTCCATCAGGCCTCTGGCCACCGTCCCGATTACAGCCACTTCAACGGAGTTGCCGAAGCGCTGCGGTCGCCTGTGAGCATTGTGAGCAACGCCAGGCATGGAGACGCCCAGAGCATCATCCAGTTCGGGCTGCTGCTGTTGATCGCAACACCTATTGCCCGCGTGGTTCTTGCCGCGGCAGGTTTTCTGCTGGAGCGCGACCGCCTCTACTTCTGGGTCAGCCTTATAGTCCTCGCCGTTCTGCTCTACAGCCTGCTGCACGTGAGTTAGACTTACACGCTGCTAGGCTTCGAGTGGCTGGCAGGATTCGAGGAAGCTCTCGAGAAATGGCTGAAATTCAGGCGCGTCAACGCGAACGTCGCGGAAGACCCACCCAGCCAGCAGCAGAAGCGGTGCAGGGCCAGGGTCGGTCGAACTGAGAGCGCCAAGAGTTGTCACTGTAATCTGCTGGTCCGGCTGCGCGGCGCGTGAGATCGCGATACAGGGAAAGTGAGCAGGCAATCCGGCAGCTGCCCATTCCGCGGCGAGCGCGGAAAAGTCACGGCCTGGCATGTAGACGACGCGTGTCGGCTCAGGGATTTCAGGTGGTCCGCCGGTCGCATGATGCCCGGAGCTGAAAACAATGCTCGAAGAAGTGCGTCGGTCGGTGAGCGAGCACTGGAGCGACGCAGCTGCGGCAAAGGCAGTGGTGATGCCGGGAACGACTTCAAATGGAATTCCGGCCTCACGCAGCGCATCCATCTCTTCGGCAGCGCGGCCAAACACCAGTGGATCACCGCTCTTGAGCCGCACGACCGAAATACCTTGCGATGCCTTCTCGATCATGAGCTGATTGATTTCTGCCTGTGTAATCTTCTTTGCTCCGCAGCGCTTGCCGACATTCACCGTCAGGGCGCGCGGGTTGGCGAGCGCGAGAACGGCGGACGTAACCAGATCATCGTGGAGAACGATCTCGGCAGTTGCGAGCAGGCGCACAGCCTTGACTGTGAGCAGATCCGGGTCGCCGGGACCGGAGCCAACCAGATACACCTTACCGGGCAGATTCATATACTCACCTCTTTCTGATCGAGACGAGCGAGCTTGCGCGCGGGACATTCTCGCGACTCGCAAACATCACGCTGGGCGAGCGCATGCAGCAGGAGCTTGCGCTCTTCGCTTGCCGGCCACGCGGCGAGCACTTCACGGCGAAGCTCGCCGAGATCATGCAGCCAGGGACCGAGGTCGCCGGGAAGCTGTTCATCAATCTCGCGGCGGAGCCGTTGCGCCAGCGCCGGGCTTTCCCCGGCAGTCGAGATAGCAATCTGTAGATTGCCACGGCTGACGATCGAGCCGAAGTAGAAATCGCAGTGCGGCGGATCGTCGACAGAGTTGCACAGGATATTGCGCTCGACCGCTCCGCGATAGACATCGGCATTGACCGCAGGATCATTGGTTGCGGCAACGACTAGAAAGATGTGGTCGAGGTCGGAGTCTGCGAACTCGCGCTGGATGAGTTCAATGCGGCCTTCTCTGGCGAGCTCGGCAATCTCCGGACGCACCCGCGGCGCAATCACGCGCAGATGAGCCTCCGCCGCGAGCAGCGACGGAATTTTCTGCAACGCAATTTCCCCGGCGCCGACAAGAAGACAACGTCGCTGGGCGAGTTTCACGAAAATAGGGAAGAGACTCATCAGTACTTCCTTCAGTCGCCATCGATGGCCATCGCGGGCACATCGCGGGCAACAGCGGCGAGCGATTCGCCCGCTAGCCGGGCACGAATTTCTTCCGCGTCGTGGCGGCTGAAGTAGGAACGAAGGTTCTCGCCCGGCATGCGTTCTTCGAGGTAACTGCTCAGCAGACGTTCGAGGGCTGCTGGAACCTCGGTGGCGGGAACGCGGTAACCGACCGGGCGGCCGATGGCGGCATGCTTGCCGACGGCTCCCCCTACACAGAAATAGTATGCGTCAACCATCTTGCCTTCATGCTTAATTTTTTTGCCCTCGAGCCCGATATCGGCGATCCAGTGCTGGCCACAGCTGTTTGGGCAGCCGGTCACATGCAACTTCAACTGCTGGTCGAAGGCTGGCAGGCGGCCTTCGAGCTCCTCGACCAGCCAACGCGTAAAGCTCTTGGTTTCGCTGATGGCCAGCTTGCAGAATTCCGTGCCGGTGCATGCGATCGCTCCGCGCCAGAAGGCGGAGCCTTCAACGTGCAACCCAATCTGCTCTAGCTCGTGCGCCAGTGCACCGGTGCTTTTATTGGGGATGTTGATGAACAGCAAATTCTGCATGATGGTAGTGCGGAGTTGCCCATCGCCGTAGCGATCTGCAAGCTCCGCAGCCGCTGCCAGCTGATCTCCCGAGAGGCGTCCGCGCAGCACAGAGGCTCCGACATAGCTCAAGCCCGGCTGCTTCTGCCGGTGGATGCCGACGTGGTCACGAAGAACGTCCTCAGGAAGGACTTCAGGCGCGGCTGGATCGAAGCTGTATCCCAGCCGGGATTCGAGTTCGGCGAGGAAGCTTTCAGCGGTCCATTTCTCCCTCATGAAGAGGTACTTCAAGCGTGCCCGATCGCGGCTTTCGCGCAGGCCCTGCTGATCGCGGAAGATCTGAGTGATCGCGTGAGCAACCTCGACCGCCTGATCCGGCCGGATGAATGCATCCAGTTTGACGGCAAGATGCGGCTCATTCGAAAGGCCGCCGCCTACCCGGACGGTATAGCCAACTTCATCCCCTCGACGCACAGCGGTGAAAGCAACGTCGTTGATCTCGGGGTAGCTGCACCAGACGGAGCAGCCTGTGGCGCAAATTTTGAACTTGCGCGGCAGGTTATAGAACTCAGGATTGGCGACCAGCGTATGCGCCAGTTCACGAGCAAGCGCCGAGGCATCGATGATTTCGTCGTGCGCAATGCCCGCAAGTGGGCAGCCGGTGACATTGCGAACAACATCGCCGCAGGCTCCTTTGGGCGACAACCCGATGCGGTCGAGAGCATCAACGATCTCCGGAAGGGACTCGATCGTAAGCCAGTGAAGCTGTATGTTCTGGCGGGTTGTGATGTCGGCCAGGTTGCGTGCGTGTGTTTTGGTGATATCGGCAATCACGCGGAGTTGCGTTGTGGTCAGCATGCCATTGGGCATTCCAATGCGCATCATAAAGTAGTCGCTGGCGAGGCCTTCGCCGCCCTTGCCGCCCACTGCACCCACTCCATCACCCTGGGTGTAGATGCCCCACCACTTGAAGTAGGCGCTGGCCCATTCCGGAACAACACTGGATCGGCCCTCGCGGGCGAAGGCGCGGACTTCGTCGAAAACCTCCCAGGGATTCTTCTCGCGCTTGAGGCGCTCCATGCGCTGGGCCTTCGTTTCTTTAGCTGCGGGGGTGACGGTGTCGGTCATTGTTTCTTCTTGGTCTCTTTTTCTCAGATAAATAAAAAACCCACCGGATGAGGTGGGCTGAGCGCGGTCTGTGCGTGTGTTTGGTTCGTTTACTCGCAAGCCCGGCTCAGCATGGAACAACACACATGACAGAAGCAAGCCGGAATGGAGCGAAGGTGCACTGGCTTAAGGATAGGTGCGCAGGGGGCGCAGGTCAAGTGGACGGCGGATGGTACTTGCATAAAGCAAACAAAGGGCGGGACGGTGAAGTCCCGCCAGCTTAGAAGCTGAAGACGGCTTGCAGGAAAATCCGGCGATTGGCGGAGCCGGAGGAATAGATTTGTCCGGCCAGCGCGTTTGACTTGCCGAACGAAGGCGAGCCAAGCGTGCCTGTCGGAGGCGCAAGGTTAACATCATTGAACAAATTCAGCGCCTGCGCACTAAAGGTCAGATTGAATCGCCGGTTGGAGGCAGTCTGCCCCCCAGGTCCACCTGGTCCACCGCCACCGCCGCTCAGACCGCGCGGACCAAGACCGCCTCCGGGAGGACCGCCTCCGCGTCCTCCACCTCCACCACCGAAAAAGCCGCCTTGGCCACCGCCACCACCGTGCTCGACCTTGGGGCCAAAGGGAATCGTCTTGCTGGCACGCAGGTTGAAGGTAAAGAGCGTGGGACCGTGGCCGTAATTAATCGGGATCCGTGTTTCGTCGCCTGTGGGGTTAAGGTTGAATGTGCCGTAGGGGGTAGAGATGGTGTCGGTGTCACCGGACTGCGCGAAGGATGGGCGGTCGTTGAAGAAGGAGTCGCCATTGAGGTCTTGGCCTACAGTGATGTTGAAGGGTTTGCCCGAGGCGGCAACGACAAAGGGGCTGAAGCGCAGTCCCCACGGCGCTGTCCAGCTGCCGACCAGGAACATCTGGTTGCGGACATCAAACGCTGCCCGCCCATAGTCAAGCCTGAGGTTTTCCGAGTTTGAGGGATTGCTGTTGATGCCCCCGGTATCGCTGTTGGCAAAGCTCAAGGTGTAAAAGCCGAAGAGGGATAGATTCCTGCCGAAACGCGCGTTGAAGTTGGAGATGAGCTGATTCTGGTTAAAGACAGATCCTGAGTAGTACTGATAGATATTCGGCCCTGTCGGGTCATACGTAGGCGAAAAGGGGGAATTCGCATTGCGCGTGATGAACTGATGCCGTCCCAGCGAGTTGAGATACGTGAATGAAACTGTGGACCCCTTGCTCAACTGACGCTCGACACCGATCGCGGCCTGTTCGGTGATCGAAGCATGCAGGTTCGGAGCGATCTCATATACCGCTGCTTTACTGCTCGTGCTGCCGGCCTGCGAGCAGCCTGCCAGATCGCCGGGTGTGATCCCGTTGGGCAGATAGCAGGTAGGGGCCTGAATGACAGCTGCCTGCTGTGGCGAATCCGCGCTCTCATTCAGGCGCGCAGCCTGCAACACTTGCGCGATGGGAAAACGGTCGTAGAAGAAGCCATAGCCGCCTCGAATCACGGTCTTGGGAGGCTTGTTGCCGCCTCCTACGCCATAAGCGAAGCTTAAACGCGGAGCCCAATCATTTTTGTTGTCGATACCACTCTGCGACTCCCAACGCACGCCGTAGCTGAGAGTGAAATTCTGGCGAACCCTCCAATCATCCTGATAATACAAACCAACATCAGTAAGGGTCACAGTAGTGCTGGGTTTGCCGAAGGTCAGATTCAGCTGGCTGGGGCCACCGCCGGCGGCTTGAATCTGCTCGAACGTCTGGCCGGTGCCCTGGCCCCGAATAGTGTTGCCATAAGCTGTTGCGGGATCGGTGGCGACACAGCCCGTGCTGCCAGTAGCGCACTGATGGCCGCCAAAGGTAAAGACGCCGTTAAAGCTGGAGTTGGCCGTGTTGGCGTCGCGATTAACGCGGAGGCGTCCGCCAAAGTTGATGGCGTGCGCTTTCAGCGCCATTTCAGTAAGGTTCTGCAACTCATAGTGCAAGGAGTGGTCGCTGATCGTCTGCTCGCTATTGCCGCCGAATGTCTGATTACCAGACACCTGAACCTGAGGCGCAGTGCCCGCCGGAGTCTGGGTTGAGAAATCACGCAGGAACTGGAAGTGGGTTTCGTTAATAATCCTGTCGCTGATGATCTGAGTGTCGCTGATCTGGACCGTGTTTTCGCTCGAAGACGAGTTGTAAGCCTGCGAATTCAAAGAGAACTGGCCTACTCCCTGGTTCTGATTGGTGTTGTCGTAATACTGGTAACGGACGCTCAGCGTATTCTTTGCTCCCAGTTGCAGATCAACACGTGGGCTTACATTGGTCCGAGTGCGCGGCGTCACCAGCGAGTCGCTGAAGGGAGCTGTGTCGTAATCCGAGGGAACGTTGAAGATGCCGTTGGCAAAATCGCCGTTAATCTCGCCCACCAGGCGAAAAGCGGAGACGATAGCCGCATCCTGTGTATTGCGGCGCTCGGCGCTCACAAAGAACGAGGCATTTTTATTGATGGGGCCGTTCAACGTGCCATTGAACTGATAGCTGTGATAGTCAGGAATATTCGTGGCGAAAGGGCTGCCTGTGTTGAACTGCGAAGCATTGCCTTGCGTGAAAAACTGGCCGTGGAATTTATCTGTTCCGGGCTTGGTTAAGATCTCAATGCGGCCATACCCAAGCTTGTCGTATTGAGCCGAGAACGGATTCTGGTTGACGCGGATCTCACGGATGGCAGACTTCGGCGGAAGCTGGCCGCCGGTGAATCCATCGATGTAAATCTGGCCGCCGTTCGGTCCGGCCGCCGGACCGGCGAGCGCATTCAACTCATTCTGCAACTCGTCGGGATCGTCCGAGAGCGCA
Source organism: Silvibacterium sp. (assembly GCA_036264455.1). Lineage (GTDB taxonomy): Bacteria > Acidobacteriota > Terriglobia > Terriglobales > Acidobacteriaceae > Silvibacterium. The sequence goes on from DATAQX010000378.1 coordinate 9,230, forward strand.
TCAAGGTCTTTCCCTTTAATAACCAGGCTGTTGGCGTTATTCGCAGGATCCACGCTCAC
>DATAQX010000382.1:0-9308 GCA_036264455.1 Silvibacterium sp.
GCTAGCTGATGGATTGCTGCCTATCCTCCACTCTCAGCCGGTCAACCAGAGTGGTCTGGGGAAACGCTGAAATGCGAGAAGAGATGAGGCCCGGAATGAAGCGGGCAGGTTGCGGACGGCCCCACAGGAAGCCCTGGATCGCATCGCATTTCAGCTCGCGAAGAATCTCGACCTGCTCCTGGCGTTCGACACCCTCGGCGACCACCTGCATCTCCAGGCTGTGAGCCAGCGAAAGAATGGCCTGAACGATAGCGTAGGTGCCGTTGGGATCGCTGATTCGCTCGATAAAGGAGCGATCGATCTTGAGTGTCTTGATGGGGAGTTGGTGCAGATGCCGCAAGGAGGAATAGCCGGTTCCGAAATCGTCGACAGAAAAGTGCACGCCCAGCCCAGACAGGTCGAGCATCTGGCGGGCAATTTCATCGAGCTTGCGCATTACGGTGGTCTCCGTCATCTCGAGTTCGATCAGTCCGGGGTCCATCTGAAAGGCGGCGAGGACTGCGCGGACCTGAATGGCAAAATCGGCGCGCATGAACTGCAGCGGAGAAACATTGAGCGCGATGCGAATTGGAGGCAGACCCTGGCACTGCCATTCTGCGCTCTGGCGGCAAATCTCTTCGAGTACCCAGTTGCCGATGGGCACAATCAGTCCGCTCTCCTCTGCGATTGGAATAAAGCGATTGGGAGGAATCATGCCCTCGACCGAATCGTGCAGCCGCAGCAGCGCTTCAAGGCCGTATAAGTATCCGTCGATGGTATATTGCGGCTGATAATAAACCTCGAAGCTACCTTCCTTGAGCGCACGGCGCATGCAGATTTCAATTTCACTGGCCTCGGAAGCGGACGCGGAAATTTCATTTGAGACAAACAGATATTGATTGCCTCCCGAGTTCTTCGCTTTGTACATCGCGGTATCGGCTGACCGCCAGAGCACCTGTGAGTCAGTGCCGTCGTCGGGGTAAATAGCGATTCCAATACTTGCGGAGATCTCGAGGTTGTAGCCGTCCACTGCGAAAGGCTGACGGATGCCTGTAAGAAGCTCAGCAACCACGAGCTCGGCGTCGGCGGAGCTCGAAAGTCCGTCGAGGAGTACAGTGAACTCCTCACCTCCCGAGCGGGCAACGGTATCGGAAGCCCGCAGCCGGGAACAGAGACGCTCCGCCAGCTTTTTGAGGCAGAGATCGCCGATCACATGGCCATACGTGTCGTTAATCTGCTTGAAGCGGTCGAGATCGAGGCATATGACGGCAGCCAGATTGCCGCGACGCGCGGCAGAAGCCAGCGTCTGCTCCATACGGTCCTTGAGCAGCAGCCGGTTTGGCAGCCCGGTGAGTGCGTCGTGATTCGCCTGGTGGAGCAGCCGTTCATGCAATAGCTGGCGCTCGGTGATATCCTGCGCCAGCGAAAAGCGCGCCTTGCGCCCTTCAAAGTCGATGCGGTGCGAAGCTATCTCAACCTGGATCTGGCTCCCATCTTTTCTTAGATGGATCCAGGGACCGGAGATGGAGGTGGTTTCAGTCACATTCTTCAAACGATGCTCGAGTTCAGCTACATCTTCCGGCAGACGGATGTCGCGAAGCGTCATAGCGAGAAACTCATCCTGGGTGTAGCCGTAATGCAACACCGCCGAGTCGTTCACTTTGAGGAAGGCCAGAGTGTCGAAATCGGTAATCCACATAGGGTGCGGATTGCCGTCGAAGAGCACACGGTACTCCTCGCGCTGCCTGCTGGTGACGATGATCTCACCTTCGAGCAGAGTGAGAATCATGCCGAATTCGACAAAAAACTTCGGGATGTTCCACAGTTCGCCCGGAACCGCGTGGTGCGGAAAGAATGCGGCCAGCAGGAGGGCAGAGGGAAAGACAGCGGCCCAGGTCACCAAGCCCCCAACCGCTGTGATTACTCCCATCGACCAGCGTTTGAAGTCCTGCCAGTAGAGCATGGCGTTCATGAGAAAAAACTGCGTGAGAAAGGCATAAATTCCGATCCACGCCTGGCCATGAACCACGCTGTAGGCGATCCACAAGACAGCTCCGGCCGCAGACACAAGGGCTGCTTTCTGCACTGGCTGGTGGTGAAACCACAACTGACGTGCCGCGACGACGACCGCAACTTCCGCTGCCAGGGCCAGCCCGATCAAGACGGCAACTTTTTCGACCTGGAACTGGACCGCGAAAATATAAAGGACCGCGGGAAGCGCGAGCAGCGAGCAATACAGAAATCCGAGCTTTGGACCCAGCCACTTCCTGTCCGCGGCCAGCATGAAAGAGACCGCGCTCATCAACAAGGTGCTTAAGCCCAGCGAGCCGACGAGCGCTGCTCCGGTGGCGGTTGCAGGGTTGATGAGCAGGATGCCGAAATGGGCAAGCACGCACAACCACCCGATGATCCAGTAGCGCAGACGCGGAGTGGGCCGGGTGCGATAGATCGACCCAAAGAGAAGCACCAACAGACCGAGGATCAGGATGTCGAGCCAGGTGTTTTGCATGCACAACCAAAGGGTGTTTAAGACGATTCGGGTTCCTGAGACTTAGAGCAGACCCGAAATTTGTATATCGGCAGAAATCCTTCTCGATTCAAGTAGCGTTCGGGGAAAAAAAACGGATCTCGTACCACTATCCAATAGACGTCGGTGGACGTGCTTCTCAAGCAGCATGGTTTCGGACAAAAAGAAAACTGAAAATCTCAACGAAGGCCGCAAGGAGATTGCGTGGTGGGCAGTGAGGGACTCGAACCCCCGACTTCCTGCTTGTAAGGCAGGCGCTCTAACCAGCTGAGCTAACCGCCCGGGCTGAACCCGAAGAACAGAAGCGCGTGTTCCTCTGAAACTACAACCGAGCAACTGTACACCTCGATTCTACCATCCATTTCAGATACGACGAACGGTCAATTGGTTAGCCCAAAATAACCAACCCGCAGTGTAGGAAAATGAAACAATTAGTGACCATCCCACCTCGGTGTTATCGCGAAAGACAACGGTCAAGCGCGATTTAAGAGCGTTCGGCAAGCGGTTGTAGACTGGTTTGGCGTGACCCGCCTTATCCTCAACGCCGACGACTTCGGCTTCACGCCGGGCGTAAACCAATCTATCGTGGAACTGCATCGGGCCGGAGCCTTGACCTCCGCGACACTTATGGCTACGGCCGATCGCTTCGAAGCTGCTGCTGCCGAGACGATAGACAATCCCGGGCTTGGAGTGGGATGCCATGTTGTCCTGGTGGGTGGCAAGCCCGTATTGGCGCATGCGGAGATTCGCTCTCTCTCGTTACCCGCTGGTGAGTTTCGTCCCACGCTGAATGCTTTTGTTCTGGACCTGATGCGCGGTCGTATTCCTGAGCAGGAGATCGAAGTTGAAGCGATCGCGCAAATTCGGCGCCTGCAGGCGGCTGGCGTGAAGGTGACGCATGTCGATACGCACAAACATACGCACATGTTTGCGCGCGTGCTCCGTCCTCTGTTGCGAGCGGCTTTGCAGTGCGGGATATCGACGATCCGGAATCCCTTCGAGCCGGACTGGGCGCTCGCTGCGACCCCTGACGCGCCACTCCTTCGCCGGTGGCAGGTAAAACTGCTACGTAAGCGGCGTGAGTTTCTCCGCCTGGTCCGAGAGGCCGGGTTGACCACGACGGATGGTGCTATCGGAGTTCTGGCCACGGGCACGCTCGATGCGGAGACTCTGCGCAGGCTGCTGGCGGCAATGCCTGAGGGGACATGGGAACTGGTCTGTCATCCGGGATACAGGGATGCGGCGCTGGACGAAGCACGGACCCGACTGCGGGAATCCCGGAGCACAGAGCATGCGGCGATCCTTGAGGTCATTCCGTCATACAGGAGAGCGCACCCGGAAACAGACCTCATACATTTCGGCCAACTCGCCACAGCGCGATGACGACTTCAGCATCTCATTGAATCCGGCAGTCAGTGCAGTCAATCCAACGGGCAGGGCGAAATAAATCTATGAAGATTGGCATTACCTGTTATCCCACCTATGGCGGCAGCGGCGTGGTGGCTACCGAGCTTGGAATCGAGCTGGCGGCCATCGGGCATGAAGTGCACTTCATTACCTACTCGCAGCCGTTCCGCCTCACGGGGCGCGAACATGGCATCTTTTACCATGAGGTTCCGGTCTCGAATTACCCGCTCTTCGAGTACCCGCCCTACGATCTGGCGCTGGCGACGCGTATGTCGGAGGTCGCAGCCTACTACCAGCTTGACCTGCTGCATGTTCACTACGCGATTCCTCACTCTATCTCGGCGTACCTGGCGCGGCAGATGCTGGCGGAGCGCAATCGCAGGCTGCCGTTTGTGACAACACTGCATGGGACGGACATCACGCTGGTGGGACTCGATCACTCCTACCTGCCGATTACGCGTTTCGGCATCGATCAGAGTGACGGAGTCACGGCTATCTCCAGGTATCTGCGCGACAAAACGGTACAGGAATTCAAGGTGAAGCGGGAGATCGAGGTGGTTCCGAACTTCGTCAATTGCGATGTTTACACGCCTCTTAGCGAGGAGCTTCGCGAAGCCGGACGAACACAGTTTGCGGAGGAGGGAGAGAAGATCCTGGTGCATCTCTCGAACTTTCGACCGGTAAAGCGCGCCGTCGATGCAGTTGAGGTCTTCGCTCGGGTAACGGACGAGGTTCCGGCGCGCCTTCTGCTGATCGGTGACGGACCCGACCGGTCGCAGGCTGAATGGCTGGCGCGGCGGAAAGGCATCCAGGACCGGATTCACTTTTTGGGAAAATTGCCCAGCGTGAGCGACGTGCTGCCGCTGGCCGATTTGATGCTCATGCCGAGCGAACTGGAGTCGTTTGGTCTGGCTGCTCTCGAGGCGATGGCCTGCCGCGTCCCTACGATTGCAACCAATGTCGGAGGGGTGCCGGAACTGATTGAGGACGGCGTGAACGGGCGGCTCTTCTCCGTCGGCGACATAGACGGCATGGCACAGGCCGCGATTGAACTGCTGAGCGACGATGCGAAGCGCGAAGCCATGGCAACCGCTGGACGGCAAACAGCGCAGAAGAAATTCTGCGCGACAAAGATCATTCCGCTTTACGAGGCGTATTACGAGCGGGTACTGGAGCGGACGGCTGCGGGGGTTAACTGAGGCTCGTCGTCATTCTCTAAGTTTAGCGGGAGGGCGAGTGTGACCTTGGTTCCGCGGCCGGGACGGCTGGTGACGTCAAACATCGCGGCCCCGCCGAAGAGCACCTCGAGACGCTCGCGCACGTTTTTCATGCCGATTCCGGTTCCGCGCAGCACGCCGCTGGAGTGCGAACGGCCGGGGGCTATGCCGACTCCGTCATCTTCGATCTCGATAATCATCCTGCCGGCCTCGATGCGGCTGCGAAGGGTGATGGTTCCTCCGCTGATACGCGGCTCAAGGCCGTGCTTGATACTGTTCTCGACCAGAGGCTGCAGCAGCATGCTGGGTACGGACAGGTCCAGTGTGGCGGGATCGATCTCCTTCACGACGCGGAGCTTGTCGGCGCCAAAGCGCACAACTTCAATGCCGAGGTAGTCGTCGGTAAAGCTCAGCTCGTCGCGCAGCAGGATGTAGGAATCGTGGTCCTTGAGGAGTGCACGCAGGATATTCGCCAGCTTGACGATCAGCTCGCGGGCCTGCTCCGGGCGAAAGCGGACGAGCGAGGCGATGGAGTTGAGCGTGTTAAAGAGAAAGTGCGGGTTGATCTGACGCTGCAGGGCATCGAGACGGGCTTCGAGCAGGAGGCGCTTCTGTTCCTCCAGTGTTCGCTCCGTGCGGATGGCATTCCAGACCTTGAGCGGGATGCCGACGACCATCGCCGCACAGGCCCAGGTGGCCAGACGGATGGGCCAGCTATCGGTGGTGAGGGCAAAAAGGCGAGTCGGATACAGGTTGTGAATCCACTGGCGGACGATCTCCATGCCGACGATCAGGATGAGCAGCAGTACCTGGCGGTCGAAGCGCGGCTGGCGCAGGTTGCGGCGAATCCAGCGATAGATGCTGAGATCGACGAAGGGAGAGAATGACCAGACTTCCTCTTCTTCAACGAATCTTCCGTAGAGCCCTGCGGTGATGGCGACCGCAATATTGAAGGGCAAAGACAAATATTCGTGGTGAAGCATGGCGGGCAGCGAAAGCGCCGCCGCGCCGGCGAGCGCCGATAACGGCCCCAGAAGGATGCCCAGGATGACTGTGGTTTCGAAAGAGATGTCCGCTGCGAAGAAGTTTGGGACGATGAGTCGAACCCACACGCCCAATCCCAGGGGAACACAAATGAAGGCCAGCAGGCCTAATGTTTGCGCAGGGGTGCGGTTCTGGGTGAAGAGCAGGTTCTGAAAGGTGCGCGCGCGGGCGAGGGCGCTCGAAACGGCGGCTGCCACGCCGAGCTTCACAAGCAATGTGATGAGGATGAGTTTTGACTCGATCACATCTTTACTTTACGCCCAGCGTATGGCACTTTACGTCCGGCCTGCGCGGTGACGACGCTGGGAATCGGTCAGGAATCGATACGGGAATTAACGCATCTATAATGTTGCTATGCCACTGGAAAGTGTTCGAAAGGTTGCTGATGCGGACTTCCCTACCCGCTGGGGACACTTTCGCATTCTCGGGTTTGAAGGGAAAGTGATTTCGCCGGAGCCTTGCCAGCCGGGCGGGATCGCTCCCCCGGTGCGGACGGAAGGCGCGGTTGCGCTGGTGATGGGCGACATCCATTCGGGATCGCCGATTGTCCGGATTCACTCTCAATGTCTGACTGGAGATGTGTTTCATTCGCTGCGCTGCGATTGCCGGCAGCAGCTGGAGCTGGCATTGGCCCGGATCGCTGAGGCAGGGACAGGAATCCTTCTTTACGAACAGCAGGAGGGCCGAGGCATTGGCCTGATGGCCAAATTGAAAGCTTATGAGCTGCAGGATCGGGGTTTCGACACAGTCGAGGCCAACGTGGAGCTGGGTTACAGGCCGGATTGCCGGGAGTTCGAGCTTCCCGCCGCGATTCTGAAGCAGCTAGGTGTAGGCTCGGTGCGGCTGATTACTAATAATCCCGAGAAGGTCGAAGCTCTGGAGGCCGCTGGCATCGTCGTTGCTGAACGTATTTCAGCCGACGTGGAAACCGAGGAGACCTTCGAACGCTATCTGAAGGTCAAGCGGGAGAAGATGGGCCACATCTACGATGGCGGAGTAGAGATCAAGACTCTGCCCTAGAACCGATTCCTCGACGCCAGGGGTTTGTCGCGCTTCCGGTTTCTATGATTGAGCCTGACCGACGGATGTGACGAGCGCCTGCAGAAGAGCAGCGCCTTAGGACTCCCGAGGCCGGTGCAGGGATCCCAGCCGACGCCTGCGTGGTAGTGTCCACCTTGTCCCTGGCTGTCGTTGTCTCCCTGGGTTACATCGTTGAAGGCACTGCTGCTAACGCTGCTCTGATAGATGAGGGGATTGAGAAAGCCCACCGGTTTACCGAGATTCTGTCCAAAACGGGCAATGAGCGCGGCCCACAGCGGCGCGACGGCGCTGGTGCCGCCTACGGTCGTATCAGCTCCCTTGCAGGCGCGCAGAGTTTTCACCCTATTGCTATTGGACGGATGCGACCAAGGAAGCGAAGGGCGGCAATACGATCTGAGTGAGGCTCTTCGTGGATTGCAAGGATGCATCATCGGTCATCAGCGTCATTATATTGTTGCCGGCCACACCGGTTCCCGCGAGGTCGAGTGAGACAGTCTGCGGTTGACCCGTGAAATTAAGAGAGACGACGACGGATGGTGAACCCGCCGGACCCTGGCGAAGATACGAGAGCACATTCTGGTTTGTGGGATCGAGCATATGCAGTGCTCCATCCCGCAGCGCGGGATTGGTCTTGCGCAGCTCAATAAGTTTTTTGTACCAGTTGAGCAGCGAGTTCGGGTCCGCCTCTTCGGCCTGCACATTGACGGTCTTGTAGTTGGGCGGGACGGGGAGCCATGTGGCGGCAGCCGTACTGAATCCCGCATCCTTCGAAGCATCCCACTGCATGGGTGTGCGCTCGCCGTCCCGGCCCTTTTCATTTGGCCAGCCGATAATGCCAATCGGATCTTTTACGTCTTCCTTCCGGGCTGGCGGGGTTGTGACCATACCAAGCTCCTGGCCGTAGTACATCAGGGCGGTCGCGCGGGTGGTGAAGAGCATGGTTGCAATCAGGCGGGCGATGGCATCGTCGTGTACACCATCGCCATAGCGGTTCCAGCTGCGGGGGTTGTCGTGGTTGTCGAAGACCACGAGCGGCTGACTGCCGTGAATCTTCGTCTCCACCTCCTCGATATGCTGGCGGAAGAGGTTGACATCGAGTTTGTTGGCGAAGCCGATCTGCATATCCATGGGGAGATTCAGTTCATCGTGGCGGGGACCGCCATACCACTTGTCGAGCTCCTGGATGTTGGGAAGATAGGTTTCGCCAATCAGGACGCGGTCGCCGGGATAGCTGGCGACCATCTTCCGCAGCCGTCGCATGACGTCGTGCACTTCGGGAAGATTGTCAGTATAGGAATTGTCGAGGTTGGGATCGCCGTATGCATTGACGCCGCCAATCTCCTTCTCATCGCGCAGCTGCGGATCTTCGAAGAGTGTTGGAATCGCATCGAGGCGAAAGCCGGCGACACCGCGGTCCAGCCAGAAACGGACGGCATCGAACATAGCTTTTTCGACGGCGGGATTGCGCCAGTTGAGGTCGGGCTGTTCCGCGTAGAACTTGTGGTAGTACCACTGATTCGTTGCAGGGTCGAACTTCCAGGCGGAGTGGCCGAAGACGCTTTCCCAGTTGTTAGGTGGGATGCCGGGTCCTTTGCCGTCGCGCCAGATATACCAGTCACGCTTGGGATTATGACGAGAGCTTTTGGACTCGATGAACCAGGGGTGCTTGTCCGAGGTGTGGTTCATCACCATATCCATGATGATGCGAATATTGCGCTTCTTCGCTTCGGCGACGAGCTCGTCGAAATCGGCGAGGGTGCCGTATTGCGGATCGATGTTTACGTAGTTGGAGATGTCGTATCCGAAGTCAACCTGCGGCGAAGGGTAGATGGGAGAGAGCCAGATGGCGTTCACGCCGAGAGATTGCAGGTAGTCCAGGCGCTGGGTAATGCCTTTGAGATCCCCGATCCCGTCGCCGTCGGAGTCCTGGAAGCTGCGGGGATAAATCTCGTAGATGACTGCATGCTTCCACCATTCCTCTGAACCTCCCTGCGCGGCCATGAAGCCTGCAGGCGGGGCTGATGCGAGCAGAGGCGTCTGCGCCAGCCCGGAATGGTCGAGAGAAAATACAAGAAGCAAGAATGCAAGCAATG
>DATAQX010000405.1:0-2634 GCA_036264455.1 Silvibacterium sp.
AGCGCAGTGAACCAACGCTTGATCACGGTGCTTCTCCTGCTGAACGCGCTTTTCGTGGGAAACGCAGGCGTGCGGCAGGCGCAGGCCGGTAAATCACACGTGAGCGAAAAGCAGCTCGTCATCATCGACACCGACATCGGCGACGACATTGATGACGCCTTCGCCATCGGCCTGGCCCTGCAGAGCCCCGAATTCAAGCTGCTCGGCATAACAACAGCCTTTGGAGATACGAAGCTGCGCGCCCAACTCGCCGTGCGCCTTCTCGCCGCCACGGGCCATGAGGGTATCCCCGTAGTCGCGGGCATTCAAACGCCTCCGCGCGCGAAATTTTCTCAGGCGCAGTACGCCGAGAGCGGCGATCCGAAGCTGGTGCATCCGGGCACGGCTCCCGATTTCATTCTCGACGAAATCCGTAAGCACCCGGACCAGATCACGCTCATCGCCATCGGACCACAGACTAACCTGGGCGCGGCCATTGACAAGGATCCGGCAACTTTTCGCAGGCTGAAGCGCATTGTCATGATGGGCGGCTCGATCTATCGCGGCTACAACGGCGACTCGCCCCAGGCTGAATGGAACATCCTCTGCGACATTCCAGCCGCCCAAAAGGTTTTCTCTTCCGGCGTTCCGCTCTACGTCATGCCTCTCGATGCGACCATCCTCAAGCTCGACGAAGCGAAGCGCAAGGCGCTCTTCGACTATGGCTCGCCGCTGACGGCACAGCTCAAAGAGCTTTATCAGGAGTGGGGCCAGCCGACGCCGACACTCTTTGACCCGATGGCTGTTTCTTACGCCGCGAAGCCGGAGCTTTGTCCGACAACGGCTTTGCACATCACTGTTGACGACAAGGGCTTTACGCGGCCCGGCCCGGGTGCGCCGAATGCGCAGGCCTGTCTGAAATCCGATCCGGATGCATTTTTCCAGTTTCTTTTGGGACGTTTGATGTCGGCAGCTCCGGTCAGGTAGCGTCCTCGACCTCGTCGTGCTGTTTCCCGTGCAGCGGTGAGCCCCTATAATCAAAATGGGACTCTTTGTTTTCCCATCGGATTTCTCATCGATGGAGTTCACCCCGCTTTTGCACTGGTACAGACTGTTGACGGACGAGATTATCATCCGCGGCGCGCGGACCCACAACCTGAAGAACATCGATTGCAATATCCCGCACGGTAAGTTGACGGTCGTCTCCGGCGTTTCGGGTTCGGGCAAATCTTCGCTCGCCTTCGACACCGTATATGCGGAGGGTCAGCGGCGGTATGTCGAGTCGCTGTCGGCCTACGCTCGACAGTTTCTTGAGCGGATCGAGAAGCCAGACGCGGATCTGATCGATGGCCTGGCGCCGGCCATCGCCATCAAGCAGAAGAATTCGACCCGAAATCCGCGCTCCACCGTGGCGACGGCAACCGAAATCTACGACTACATGCGTCTCCTGTGGGCGCGTTGCGGAACTGTCCACTGCGTGGTGTGCGACGGCATCGTGAAGCGCGACACAGTAGACGAGATTGCCGCGGCAGTGCTGGCCTTGGGCGATGGAACCCGGCTTCACGCAATCTTTCCCGTAACTCCCAGCGTGCGGCCCGGGCCTGTGGCGGAAACTGCGGACGAGCCGGTCGCGAAGACCACGGCCCGCGCAAAGAAAGCTGCGAAGAAAACCACGAAGGCAGCCGATGAACCGCTCCTGGCCGATGAGCTCAAGGAACGCCTGACCGATCTGCGCAAGCGCGGTTTCAACCGGCTCTACCAGGGCGGGACGATCTACGAATTCTCGACGCCTGAGTCACTGCTCGAAATCAACTTCGCACTGCCGGTATTTGTGCTGGTGGACCGCATCGCGGTTTCCGCCGAGAACCGCGCCCGGATCGTCGATGCGGCGGAGATTGGGTATCGCGAGGCCGGCGAAATCCTCTTCGAGATTGTCCCGCGTGAGCCGGAAGAGACAGACCGCGAGCGGCTGCGCTTCTCGGCGGCCTTCGAATGCAAGAGTTGCCATCGCGTCTATCGCGATCCCGAACCGCGCCTGTTTTCGTTCAACAATCCCTATGGCGCCTGCCCCCGCTGCCAGGGCTTTGGCAATACCATCGACTTCGATCTTGACCTGATTATTCCCGACAAATCGAAGACCCTTGACGAAGGCGCAATCGATCCGTGGAACCGCCCCAAGTATCGGCCATACTTCACCGAATTAAAGCGTGCTGCAAAGCAGCACGGCATTCCGATGGACGTGCCATGGTTCGATCTCTCCCCCGATCAGCAGGCTTTCGTACTGGATGGCCAGGGATCCTTTCTCGGCATAAACGGCTTCTTCCAGTTCCTGGAACGAAAGAAGTACAAGCTGCACGTGCGGGTGATGCTCTCGAAATACCGCGGATATGCGCTTTGCCCGGAGTGCAGGGGGCAGCGGCTGCGGGCTGAAGCGCGCGCCGTGCGTGTAGGCAACGGAGACTGCACCCGAAACATTTGCGATGCAGCGGCGTTAACGATTCGTGCCGCGAATGAATTTTTCAGCGGCGTTCAGCTGACGCCGATGCAGCAGGAAGTTGCCGGCAGCATATTGCACGAGATTCAGCAGCGGCTGCATTTTCTTGATGCGGTGGGGCTCGACTATCTCACCCTCGACCGGCTGGCATCAACGCTTTC
>DATAQX010000427.1:0-3104 GCA_036264455.1 Silvibacterium sp.
GTTTCGCAGGCCACGCGGCTGTAGGAATCCTGCTCGAGGCAGGCATCGAGAATGGCATCGGAAATCTGGTCGGCGATCTTATCCGGGTGCCCTTCAGTCACTGACTCGGATGTAAACAAAAATCTATCGCGTGCGGACAAAGCTTGATCCTCCATAGATGGATTGCAATCGCCCGCCGCGGTGGATCTCGCCGGTTACGAAAATCGTCTGGCGGAAAAGTAGCGGCGGCGCAAAACCGGGCTGAAACATCTCTAAGAATGGTACTAAACCCATGCGTCCGGGGCAAAGCCAATGCTCTAAAGGGGAAAAGAAGCTAGCCAGCGGGGAATTGGAGCAGTGAACGGCTGGCAGGAAACCATCGCTCTTATCCAACGATTTTTAAGGGGATTTTTTTAAGGACGCAAAAGGCGCAGGGAAACTTAGTGACCCAAAGCGGGAACGGCTGGTCGAAGCACCAGAGTATCGATTGCCGCTGCCGAGGTCGATTGCTGCAGAAATGCACCGGAAGTTGCGATGCGGTTGCCCACATACCGCCATACAAACCAGCCCAGCCCCACCAGCAGCAGCAACAGCAACGCCACTCCCGCCCAGCGCAGTCTCCGGTCCGGCCGCTGGCCTTCGTGCTCGCGGCTCTTTCCTACGTTCTCTGCAAAGGCGATCCAATCGGCATCGTCGTACTTGAGGTGGCCGCTCTGCTGGTAAGCCTCCATGTACCGGTTCACACAGTCTTCTTCATCCAGACCCACCACACGGGCGTAGCTGCGCACGATACCTTTATTGAAAACGCCACCCGGGAGTTGTTCGAACTGGTCCTGCTCTAACGCCACGAGGTATCGGCTGCTGATCTTTGTTGAATCACTGATCGTTTCGAGACGAATGCCCTGGCTTTCACGCGCGTTGCGCAACTCCTTGCCAAATTCGCCCATACTTCAAAACCTCACGACATTTCCCGCTAAAATGCAGGCATTTCACGAGTTAAGGTAAACATAAAACCGCGGCGCTTTAAGGTCAAAAGAAAAATCAGTCTTCCTTTCTTTTCATGGACCTGCAGCCTTTCCTTGCCACGCTTTCCACAACTATCGACCGATTTTGTTGTTCTCTTCAGCTTTCGGCATCCGTCACCCTCCGAATTCCCGTTTTGCTACACTTGCCCAGAGGAATCCCATAAAAGACTCGCAAATTCAGGACGCGATGAAGCACCCGCTCACTCTCAGCCCCACCATCCCGCCTTCGCAGTCCTACACACGTATCCATGAATAAGCTAGTGTTCGGCAATCTTCTCCACCGGCCGCTGCGGACCGTGATCAGCGTGGCCGCCGTGGCCATTGAAGTGGTCATGATCCTCTCCATCGTGGCCATCATGATCGGTCAGGTCACCAATGCCAGCCGCCAGACGGGCGGCATCGGCGGAGACATCATCGTCCGTCCCCCCAATGCCAGCTTTATCAGTTCGGTGGGAGGGGCACCCGTTCCCGCCAAAATCGCCGAGGTCCTGAGCAAGCTGCCCCACGTCGCCGTTGCCGCGGCGACTATTACCGACTTCAACATGACGGGCGGGGTGGAAACCATCTGGGGCATCGACTTCGAGAGCTACAACGCCCTCCGTCCTTTTGTCTTCCTCGCCGGCGGACCCTTTACCGGGCCCAACGACGTCATCGTTGACGATCTCTACGCACGCTCCGCTCCCAAGGGTCCCGGCCATGAGCGCACTGTCGGGGCCACCATCCAGATTCTTGGCCATCCCTTCCGCATCTCGGGCATCGTCGAGCATGGCAAGGGAGGCCGCGTCTTCCTGCCCATCCGCACCCTTGGCGCGCTCATGGGCAGCCCCGATAACGCGTCGCTCTTCTACATCAAGAGCGACGACCTGAAGAACCAGGAGCTCATCCGCCAGGAAATCCTCGCCACGCCCGGCCTCAGCCTCTACCAGGTGCAGACCATCCAGGAATGGATGTCGCTCATGACGCCTGAGCACCTTCCCGGCTTCAACATCGCCCTCCGCGCTGTCATCGGAATCGCGATGATCGTCGGCTTCCTGGTCATCTTCCAATCCACATATACGGCCGTGCTTGAGCGCACCCGTGAAATCGGCATTCTAAAATCCATGGGCGCATCCAAGGCCTACATCGTCAACGTGGTCCTGCGCGAAACGGCCATCGTCACCGTCGCCGGCATCGTCGTGGGAATCGTCTTTACTGAAGTTTTGAGGATTATTCTCGGCTACCGCTTTCCCACGCTGCCTTTTCCCATTACTGCCGACTGGCGCATCCGTGGGGCCGTTATCGCGCTGGTAGGCTCTACTCTTGGCGCAGTCTACCCTGCCTGGAAAGCCGCCCGCAAAGACCCGATCGACGCCCTCGCCTATGACTAGCGAACTGGCGTCTTCTTAAAGAAGACAGCAGCAAAAGCGAAGAGTCTGTATATACTCTTTCCAATTCCCTTTGTCGTATCCGATTATTGCCCGGGCAACACAGTCAGCCCGCGCAACTTCTGCCAGCATTACAGGTTCCGAATCAGTACGCCCTTAGCTTATGAAGAGGACGCACACAATCCGGCCCTATCTCTACTGGCTCTGGCTGGCAGCCATCGCCGCGCTCTTCGCTCTGCACGCCATCCATCTACGCGCCGACTTTCCGAACAGCTCGCCCTGGATGGACTACTCCAAATACACCGACGAAGGCTGGTACGGCAAAGCTGCTATCGAGCACTACGTCCTTGGCACCTGGTACGTTCATGGAGATTTCAATCCCTCCGTCGCGCTGCCTGTTCTGCCCGTGCTCGAGCTTGTCCTCTTCCGCTTCACCGGAGTCAGCCTGGTAGCTGCGCGCCTGCTCATCCTGGCTGTCTTCGCTCTGAACCTGTTCCTTGCTTATTCCCTTCTTCGCACGCAGGCCTCGCGCCTGATTGCGCTCTTCGGCCTCACTCTGCTTGCCGGCAATGCCTTCCTTTACGCCTTCAGCCGTCTTGCCATCCTCGAGCTGCTGATGATGTTCTTCCTTCTGGCCTCGTGGCTGCTCGCGCTCCGGCTCCCACAAATCGACACCACTGCACGGCGCGTTACGGCTCTTATCGCCATCGGACTTCTGCTTTGCCTCATGGTTCTC
>DATAQX010000392.1:0-9059 GCA_036264455.1 Silvibacterium sp.
CCCGAATCAACTCATTCAACTTCAGGTTGATGGCGCGCGCATCCCGGTTTTGCGTGTTCTGGATCAGGAATACCATCAGAAACGTCACGATGGTGGTGCCTGTATTGATCACTAACTGCCAGGTGTCGGAATAGTGAAAGAACGAACCGGTGCCGGCCCACACCACGATAACCAGGGTCGCGCCGGCAAATGCCCATTTGGACCCGAGCCACGCGGAGGCCGACGCGGCGAATCGTGCAAACCAGTCGCTTGTGCGAACCTGAACTTCGACGGGTGCATTCTTCATGCTGACCTTCCTTGCGCTATTGGGTAATTCTGCAGGACCGTCAGGCGGATGAAGACGAAGGCTGGAGCATTGCACCAGCCTTCGTTAATCCTGATTGAATCTTCCCTAATTACCCTTAGATGATTCTCAGCAACAGCAGGATAATCACGATGAGCAGGATCAGGCTGAGGCCGCCACCACCGTAGTAGCCTATCCCCGGCCCCATGCGATAACCGCCGAATGCAAACAACAAAAGCAAAACGATGAGAATGATGAGCAGCATATTATCTCCCCCCTGCGGCAGGACCCTCCACGCACAACATTCATCGAGTGATCTGCACGGAAGACTTACCGGACAGAAGCATAGAGGGAACTGCGGGGAAAATGGTTGCACTCGCTCGGGCTAGGCCTGTTAACAGGCCCTGGTTCACGCCTGGGAAGCAACCGGCTCCGGAACCGACAGGCCGGCGCCGTCCACCGTCGCCTTAACCATGGCCTCGAAGCCCATACAGGAGTTAATCATGAGGTGGTAGAGCCGCCGGTCGGTCCAATCCTGGTCGTAATAACGGCGAACGTAGGCCGCACGACGCCGGTCGGTAGCCAGTAACTCCTGTTCGGCATCTTTTGCGTGCTCGGGGAAGTGCTCCTCAAACCACTTCACCTTTCGCCACAGAGAAGCGTAGACGAAGACGTGAAAACAGTGCGGCGCTTTCGCCAGGACGCTGGCCGCGCCGCGCCCCACAACGACGCAGTTGCCCTCTTCGGCCACCTTCGCCAGGTAATTGCGGACAAAGCCCACCATCAGCTCGCTGTCGAAGACCTCTGACTCGGGCAGCGCCGGCAGCCGCTCGACCGAGCCATGCCAGAACGCCTTGCCATATCGGTAATACCACGGGTCCAACCGCTCGTCGCACCGCTCGGCCAGCTTCTTGGTAACCCCGGCCTTCTTCGCAATCTCGTCGAGCAGACACTTGTCGATCAGTTTCCAGCCCAGGTGTTTCGCCAGGTGATAGGCGAACTCAGCGCCCCGGCTGCCGTACTCCCGCTCCACGGTAATCACGCGAATCATGGCATACCTCCTGGTCGAATCCCTGGGTCGAATGCGTGCCGAATCCTAGCACTGTTAGACGCCAAAAATCCAGAGAGATAACAGGTCATAAGCAAGTCAGTTTGATCAGACCACGAGAATCTCCGATCATGCGGTTTCAAGGTATAAAAACCAATTTCTCCTTTTAACTCCACACTTTTCATTCGCGACAGCTATTCGATTGACGGTATCATTGCATCCTTCCCCAGGGGAATGACAAGATACACCTCTATCCGGTCCAGCAGCTGTCAGTCGTTTTCATATTTTGATTTCCGGCCGGATACAACTTCCGCATTTTGCTGAGACACGGGATAAGTGTCGACGCACCGTTTTCTGAAATAGTCGAAACGCGAGGGTATGCCGGTGACCCAGTCCTACGAAGCAGCTGATGCCAATCACGTATTGACGCTTGACGAAATCACGAACCTCACTGAGGAGGGTGGCAAGCCGGCCGATACCCTCATGAACGTCGTGGCTCTGATCGCCACGCGCTTCAGAACCGACGTCTGCTCTGCCTATTTGCTGGAGCCGGATCGATCGAATCTGGTGCTGGCTGCGACCCTCGGGCTTCACCCGCGATGCATTGGCACATTGCGCATGCCGCTCAGCGAGGGCCTTGCTGGCCTGGTCGCGGAGCAGGTGCTTCCGGTGGCCGTCGAGGATGTAAGCAGCCATCCCCGTTTCAAGTACTTCAAAGAGTCGGGAGAAGAGATATATCACTCGTTCCTGGGAGTGCCCCTCATCGACCGCGGAATTCTGCAGGGTGTTCTTATCGTCCAAACCAAGGAGCCGCGGGTCTTTCGCGAGACGGAAATTCGCATGCTGGTGGAAGCGGCGAACGAGGTCGCGCCGGTGGTCAGCGAGGCTCGCACCCTGGATCGCTTCATTGCCCCGGCTCAGGAACGCCTATGGTCCCTTGCCCGCAATCTTTGGTGGAGTTGGGATCACGACTGCATCAGTCTGTTTCGCGATCTGAATCCTACGCGCTGGCGCCAGCTGAATCAGAACCCCATCTCCATGCTCAGCGAGATTCCTCTCGAAGAGATTGAGCGCCGCGCGACGGAATTGGTTCTGCATAGCCGCATCAACTATGTCTACCGCCGCCAGCAGGAATATCTGCAGGCAGACCGCACCTGGGGAGCAACGAACGCAGGCGTGCTTCGGCCCCGGCCAGTCGCCTATTTTTCCGCTGAGTTCGGCTTGCATGAATCGCTGCCCATTTATTCCGGAGGTCTTGGAATTCTCGCCGGAGACCACATCAAGAGCGCATCCGACCTCGATATTCCCCTCATCGGGATTGGCCTGTTCTACGGGCAGGGCTACTTCCTGCAACGCCTTGACCAGAGCGGGTGGCAGCGGGAAGAGTATCTCCAGACAGACGTAAACCAATTGCCCATGCAACCGGCCATCGGCAAGAACGGCGAGCCGATTATCGTGGAGATTGAAACACGCGGCGGCTCGATTAAAGCAAAGGTCTGGCGCGTCAAGGTGGGGCGTTGCGATCTTCTCCTGCTCGACTCAAACGTGCCGGGAAATGCGCCCGAGGATCTGGAACTCACCTCTCGGCTGTATGGGGGAGACGGACGCACGCGCATCCGCCAGGAACTGCTCCTTGGCGTCGGCGGCTTTCGCGCGCTCAGGGCGATGGGCATTTCTCCCGGCGTCCTCCACCTCAACGAGGGACACAGTGGCTTTGCGGTCTTCGAGGCCATTCGCACATGCATGGAAGAAGAGGGCCTGGACTTTAACACTGCCGCGAGCCAGATTCCCCGGGAAGTGATCTTTACCACCCACACTCCCGTGCCTGCGGGCCATGACCGGTTTGACGCAGAGCTTATTGAGGAACACCTGGGTCCCCTGCGTGAACAATTGAGGCTTTCTCACGAGAATCTGATGGGCTTCGGCCGCGAGTATCCCACGGACCAACAGGAGCAATTCTGCATGACCGTTCTCGGGCTCAAGCTTTCGCGCCGCGCAAATGCAGTTTCTTCTCTGCATGGCGAGGTTTCGCGGGCGATGTGGAAGAAACTTTATCCGCGCACGCCGGAAGATTCTGTGCCCATCGGTCACATCACGAATGGCGTCCACGTCCCATCCTGGCTGGCGCCGCAGATGTGCCGTCTTTACGACCGCCATCTCGGGGTTGGATGGCAGCACAACAGCGGCTCAGCGCGAACCTGGGAAGAGATCGAAAATGTCGACGACGGCGAGCTTTGGGAGACGCATCTTAGCCTGAAATCGCAGCTTCTCGATTTCGTGCGCCGCCGCGCGTGCGAACAGGCGGAACGTCGCCGCGAGCCGCAGGAAACGCTGCACCGGCTCAGCAAAGTGCTTTCATCGGATGCTTTGACCATTGGCTTCGCGCGCCGCTTCGCCACCTACAAGCGCGCCAACCTCATTCTCGCCGACATGGAGCGACTCGCGTCGCTGGTGAACGATCCCAAGCGGCCCGTGCAATTCCTCTTTGCCGGCAAGGCCCATCCGCATGACGAACCGGGAAAGAAGGTACTGCAGGAGATCGCCGAGAAGATGCGCGACTCGAAGTTCGCCGACAAGCTGGTTTTCATCGAGGACTACGACATTAATGTCGGACGGTATCTCGTCCAGGGTGTCGATGTATGGCTGAACAATCCGCGCCGACCGCTCGAGGCCTCGGGCACAAGCGGGCAGAAGGTCGTGCTCAACGGAGGACTGAATCTTTCCGTGCTCGATGGCTGGTGGGCTGAAGCATATGACGGCCTCAATGGCTTCGCCATCGGAACGGGTCGAACACATTCGAACATGGATGTGCACGACAGCCGCGACGGCGAGGACCTCTACCGGGTGCTCCGCGACGAGCTGATTCCGCTCTACTATCAGCGCGACCAGGACGGTTTGCCCCGGGGATGGATCAAGCGCATGAAGCGCACCATCCGCACCCTGGGCTGGCGCTTCAATGCAGACCGCATGGTGATGGATTACACCCTGAAGTGCTACGTTCCAGCGGCGGGAGGCACATCGAGCGAAATGAGAGCGCCCTGCTAGGAAGTAATTATTCGCCCACCAGCCGGGGAAGCCATTGGATAAGGCGTCCTGTTGACCACTCGCGCTACGCTTGCCGAATGTCTCAATGGAGGTTTAACCATTCTTGAAGAAATCTTCGGCGAGGTAATTTCTAACGTGAGCTTTGCTTCGAAGGATCTCCAGATAGGCAGTTGTCAGTAACTCTGAACGTCTCTGGTGCAGCTCTGAACGAATTCGTTGCTGTACGCGCGGGTCAGCGAGCTTATGTTGGCCGGCTGATACCGTCTCGATGATTTTCACGATGACATAGCGCGTGACATTTGTGGACGTGGAATTTTCCCTGATAGGAATGACATCCGTAAATTGTCCGCTTTGACGCTTTGAAATCGCTTCATATACTGCCGGATAGCCTTTCAGGGCTGACTCTGGAACCATCCCCATATCGCCACCTTTTGGCGAAGTTTCCTTATCGTCTGAGTATTTTTCTGCGACGACACTGAAGTCTTGCCCGCTGTGAAGAAGGTCGAGGATCGTCGCAATCTTCTTCAGGGCATTGGCTGGGTCGGAATCCGTATTCACGACAATCTTTGCCAGGTGGAAGTATTGCTCGGGCAGATTGAATTCTGACGCATGCGCCTGGTAATAGCTGGCAATATCAGCATCCGTCACTGTGATTCTTAAGTTGATCTCCTTGTTAAGCAGATTTTCCTGGGACTGACTGCGTCCAATTTCTCGTTTGAGCTCATTGATCGTCACGCCTTGATGCTTGAGGTAGTCCGCAAATTCTTCCTCTGTATAAGGGGCTTTCATCTCGATCAACCTTGACTCGATATCGTCTTCCGTTGCAGCTATGTGTAACTTTTCAGCCTGCTGCTGCAGAATCTCTTCATTTATAAGCCCGTTCAATGCTGATAATTTGCAGAGGCCCGCCTCGCTGATCTGCAAAGTCTGGCTCGTCCCGTTCGATTGACCTGCGCACGCCCTATCCAGTTCAGAACGGGTGATAACTCTTCCATTGACCGTTGCTGCCGCCTCTGCGACATGATCCTGCCTGCAACTGGTAAGGAGGCCACCGAGAAATACCGACAGCGCGAAGGTCCCTGTCCGACGCCATCCCCCGCGAACTAAGAGCATCTGAGCAGCTACTCCTTCAGCTCAACCAGCGTCGCGCCTGCTCCGCCCTCGTTCTGGCCCGGCTCGGTGACGGTAGCCACCTGCGGATGCTGGCGAAGATATTCGCGCAGCGTGCGCCGCAGCACGCCCATTCCAGTGCCGTGGATCACGCGGATCCTCGGTAGCCCGGCCAGAAACGCCCGGTCGAGGAATTTCTCCACCTCATCCTGCGCCTCGTCCGCAGTGCGGCCGATCACGTTGATCTCCCAGCTTACGTTTGCGTCAGGCTCAGCCATCGAAACCGAAACACCGCGCCGGCTGCGCGCCGCTTGTAACGGAGTCTGCGCTGCGGCCGCCGAATGAACCACCTCGGCAATCTCATCGCGCGCAATGCGCATCTTCATCGGCCCTACAGCGACCTCAAATGTCTTATCGTCGATTTGCCGCTCGACCCTCGCTGTCTTGCCAAGCGTACGCAGCTTCACCGTGTCACCCGCGGCCACGTGGCGAACCACATGCGGCTGCGCATGTGCATCGCCTTTATCGGCGCCGGTGTGATGTGCGACGACCGAGGCATTGAAGCCTTCTGAGAATTCCCGGCGCAGGCGCGCCATGCGCCGCTCGGCGTCCTTGGAGAGCTTCTGTTGGGCCGCCCGATCGTCAATGGCGCGAACCGTCTCCCGCGCCTGATATTCGAAATCCTTCAGCAGCGACTCCAGCTTCTGCTCCATCTCCCGGATTTTGGCGCGCTGCTCCTTCATGCCTTCGGCTTCCAGGCGTGCGCGTTCACGCTTGAGCTCGCCTTCGAGCTGCTGAATCCGCTCACGCTCCGCTGTTATCGAGCGCAACTGCTCATGCAGGCTGTCGAGAAAGCGCCCGATGTCCAGAGTCTGCGTGCTCAGCCGCGAGCGTGCCGCCTCAATCATGCTCGGTGCCAGGCCCAGCCGCGCTGCAATGTTGATGCCGGCCGACGCTCCGGGAACACCCTGCCGCAGCTCATACGTCGGCGCCAGCGTGCGCTCGTCGAAGCCGACAGCGGCGTTAACTACGCCGGGCGTATTCTCGGCATACACCTTGAGCGACGTGTGATGTGTCGAGATGATGGTCCACGCGCCCGAGTGAAGAAAGTGCTCGGCAATCGCCACCGCCAGCGCCGCGCCCTCCTCAGGATCGGTCGCCGAGCCCAGCTCATCGAGCAAAACGAGTGATGCAGAATCTGCCCGCTGCGCAATGCGATTCAAATTGACAATGTGCGCCGAAAACGTCGACAGATTCTGCTCGATCGACTGCGCATCGCCAATGTCCGCCAGAATGGCGTCGAAAACAGGAACTACTGCCTCTTCGACCGGCACCGGAACTCCGCTCTGTGCCATGATGGCCACGAGCCCCGCCGTCTTGAGCGAAACCGTCTTGCCGCCCGTGTTGGGCCCACTGATGATCAGCTGCCTTGCATCCGAATCGAGAGAAATGCTGATAGGCACAACTTTGGGTGCCCCATCTTTTGCGCCTGACGCATCCCGATTCTGGGACGTGGGAACGGGTTGGCTCCCACGCAGCCTTTTCTCCAAAAGCGGATGCCGCGCCTGCTTCAATGTCAGCTCAGGGTTGGCAGGATCGGCAAAGAGCGGCTCAACGCAATTGAACTCCAGCGCAAAGCGCGCCCGCGCCTGCTGCGTGTCGACTACGGCGAGCACTTCCGCGCCCTTCAGAATCACCGGCGCATACTGCCCGATCTGCCGTGTCATCGCCGCAAAGATGCGATGAATCTCCGCCTGCTCCTCTTCGAGCAGGCGGACTAAATCATTGTTCAGCTCGATGGTTTCGAGCGGCTCCACATACACCGTCTGCCCGCTCGAACTCGCCCCGTGCACCACACCCTGCACCCGCCGCTTCCACTCGGCCTTCACCGGAATCACAAAGCGCTCGCCGCGGATGGTGATTACATCATCCTGCGTGCTGCCGCCCTCGGAGAAGCGCCGCAGCGCCGAGCGCAGGCTTTCTTCAATAGCCCGCTGCTGGCGCTCCATTTCGCGGCGAATCCGCCGCAGCTCGGGCGAGGCATCGTCGGCCAGCGAGCCGTCGGGGAGAATGCGCGAACGCAGCGATTCGATCAGCGGCTGCAGCGGAAGTGTTACCAGCTCGCCGGCAAGCTCGCGCAGGCGCGGCAACGCATCCGCAAGATCATTCGGCGGCGCACCTATCAAGGCCGCCCACGCCGAGATATCTTCGCTCAGCGTGACAATACGCCGAATCTCTTCCGCCTCAAGCGCCGCTCCCTCGATGCGCGACTTCGCCAACACCCCCGAAGGATCGAAGAGCGAACCCAGAGACGGCCTCACGCCCGCGTGCAGCAGCAGGCGCATCTCCGCAACCAGCATGTGCTCGCGGTGAATCCACTCCACGTCGGTCGAAGGCGCAAGCTCCAGCAACCACTGCCTGCCAATCGCCGACTGCGCATATCCAGCCAGCAACTCGAGAAAACGGTCCCATTCCAGCACAGACCGGCTACAATCGCTCACTAACCGCGGGATTGGATGCGTCAACGGCATAAGCTTCATCCTACCGGGTTATGGACCGCAGCATGGCGGCGCGTTCTGGAACAAGCGCAGGCGCGGCTGCGTAATTCTATGCAGGTCTTTTCGCAGCAAAGGAGGGACCAACCTATGTTCTGTAGTGGATGTGGACAACCTCTCGACCCCAGTCAGCAGTTCTGCCCCAAGTGCGGGAGGCCCGTTTTCCACGTGGCGCCCGCCGTAGCGCCCACTCCGTGGTTCTACACCCGTGTGCATCGGCATATTCAGTCGCTCTCGGTGCTGTGGATCGCTTATGGCGTTTGGACCCTTGTACAGTGGGCGCTCGCGATGTCCTTTTTTGCCGGCATCTTCGGCGGCTACTTCGGACACTTCCATCATGGCCCATTTGGGGAGTTTCCCTTCGTCGGCATTCCCTGGCTTGCTCCATTCATCACCGTCATCGTGATCGGGCGCAGTATTCTCTGTTTCGTCACAGGGATAGCGCTGACCCGTCGCGCCCCCTGGGCTCGAATGCTGGCTCTGGTCGCGGCATTTCTCACCCTCATCAAGCCGATCACCGGAACTGCGCTTGCCATTTACACACTCTGGGCGCTGCTGCCGTCGCTCTCCGCACAGGAGTACGAGCAGATGGCCGAACTTTGAGCAAGTAGAATAGCCGCATGGAATTCCCGATCACCCGGCTGCGGCGTCTGCGCCGCACCGAGCCCATGCGCAACCTGGTCCGCGAGACACACCTTGAGCCCGGCGCGCTCATCTACCCGCTTTTTCTCTGTCCGGGCGAAGGAGTCCGTCGCGAAATCGCGTCCATGCCCGGCGTCTTCAATCTCTCGGTCGACGAGGCCCTGAAGGAAGCTGAAGAAGCCGCCTCGCTCGGCATCGGAGGCCTGCTGCTCTTTGGCCTTCCCGAGACCAAAGACGAGCAGGCCAGCGGAGCCTGGGACGAGAACGGCATCGTGCAGCGCGGCCTGCGCGCGCTCAAGCAGTCTTCCGCAGCAAAGAAGCTCGTACTCATCGCCGACGTCTGCCTCTGCGAATACACCTCTCACGGCCACTGCGG
>DATAQX010000467.1:0-11318 GCA_036264455.1 Silvibacterium sp.
AGCGTCTCCCGAATCGCTGTTGGATGATGCGCAAAGTCATCGATGATGGTCACGCCGTCAACAACGGCCCGCACTTCAAGCCGACGCTTCACGCTTTGGAAGGTTGCGAGCGCCTCAACGATGGCCTCGACTGCAATGCCCTGCCCTGCGGCCAATGCGGCGGCAGCGGTGGCATTGAGCACGTTATGCTCGCCGGCCATCTTCATCGTGAATTCTGCCCACGGCTCACTCCTGCGAGCAACGCGCCAGCGCGTATTCGATTCGTGATGCTCCAGGCCCTCGATGCGCCAGCAGGAGTCGGCTTGAAATCCATAGCGTTCCACCTTGCAAAATGCTTGGCTTACGCATTCGTCCACATTCGCAGATCCGTCAAAGGCCACAAGCCTGCCGCGCCGGGGCACAAGATTTACCAGCCGCTTGAACGCCGTCTTCACCGCGTCGAGATCGCGATAAATGTCGGCGTGATCGAACTCCACGTGCGTCAAAATGAGCGCATCGGGAAAGTAATGCATGAACTTCGGCCCCTTATCGAAGAAGGCCGTATCGTACTCATCTCCCTCCAGAATGAAGGATCGTCCTTCGCTCAGCTGAAAACTTGTCCCGAAGTTCTCCGCTACGCCGCCGATCAAAAAAGAGGGCCGCAGCTCGGGCTGCTTTCTGGATGCCACCTCGTAAATCCACGCCAGCATACTCGTGGTCGTGGTCTTGCCGTGCGTTCCTGCGACAACCAATGACTCCTGCCCGGGCAGAAACTCTTCATGGATGAGTTGCGCCAGCGATGTAAACGGAATCCTCTGATCGAGCACGTATTCAAGCTCGATATTGCCGCGCGACATCGCATTGCCCACAATCACCAGATCCGGACGCGGCTCAAGATTCTTCTCGGAGAAAGGCTCTGCAATTGGAATCTTCAGCGCACGCAGCAGATCCGACATGGGAGGATAAGCCGCCTGATCTGAGCCCGTGACACGATGCCCCTTCAACTGCAAGAGTCCGGCAAGCGACGCCATGGCCGTCCCGCAAATTCCAATCAGGTGAATATGTTTTTTACCCTGCATCTGCCTTTAAGCCTGAACTGCTGGTTCCAGGTATTGCAACCTCGGCACATCCTCTAAAGTCAATTCCGCTTCAATGCCCAACGGCACCGTCACATTGCTGCGCGACACATGTCCGGACCTCAGCCCGATGGCGATTGGTCCGTCAAACCAGTCGAAGACGCGAAGAAGCACCTGGTCCAGAAAATCCGTGCTGGTCCCGGGCGAGGTGCACTCCAGCATTTCACCGAAAATCAACCCTGCAACACCATCGAATTTTCCGGCCAGCAGTAGTTGCCTCAGCATCCGGTCTATCTGATAGGGCTTGACTCCCACATCTTCAAGGAATAACAACTTGCCCTCGGTCTGCGGCGCAAAGCGTGTGCCGAGAGAGGCGACCAGCATGCTCAGACACCCTCCGTAAACTACTCCACGCGCATGGCCGGGCTGCAGAATCCGCAATCCTTCAGCAGCGCTCACTGCTACCGTACCGCCGCTCAGCGCAGCTTCGAAGCTTGCCTCGTGTACGCCACCCTCACGATAGAAATCTGCCGCTACCATCGGTCCATGAAATCCCACGAGCCCGATCTGATCAAGAAGCCACGTCTGTACGGTGGTCAAATCGCTGTAGCAAAAGAACGGCTTAGGGTTGGAGTGGATCAGGTCCAGATCCAGATCTTCCAGCAGATAATTCGATCCGTAACCGCCACGCGTACAAATTATCGCTCGGACCTCGGGATCGGCGAAGGCCCGGTGCAGATCTGCCAGCCGCTCGGCCACTGTTCCTGAAAAGAAGGGTGGCTCTTTGCCCAGGCTATGCGCGCCAGCAAGAGCGTCGAACCCGCGCTTCCGCAACGCCGCCAGGCCCAGCTCAATACGTTCAGGCTTTGCATTGCTTGCGGGCGCGACAACTGCGATCCGAGCGCCCTGTGGCACGGCTTCCGGTCTGAGCAGCAGTCTCTTCACCAGGCCTCGCCCACACAAATTAACTCTGCCGGACCCGTCAGCGTCATCTCCGCGCCATCGCCCGCCCAATCGAACTTCTGTTCGCCTCCCGGTGCGCGAACCAGGAGATGGTGATCGCCGCCGCGCCTGGCAATCGTCGCGGCTCCCGTCGCACAGGTGCCTGTCCCCGACGAGCTTGTTGGTCCCACGCCACGCTCAAAGATACGTATCTCGATCCTATTTGTATCGATCACATGTACAAATTCGACATTGGTCTCATCCGGAAACTGCGCATGCGAGCAAATCTCATAACCCAGCGCCTGCCACCCACGCCCATACGCGCGGAACGTCCCATCTTCGACAAAAATCACAAAGTGGGGATTGCCCGTCGAAATGGCCACTCCCGCGACCTGCGTTCCATCGGCCAGGGTGACCTGATTTTCTTGAATCACGGGAATACCCATCTCCGAAGCAAACTCGAAGCGATGGCCTTCCACACGCACCAGCCGGCAGTCGCGTCGGCCTGCGTCCGTTTCGAGAACGATGGAGTTGCCCGCTTGCACATTCTTTCGATGGGCCATCCAGGCAGCAACGCAACGTGTGCCATTGCCGGAGATCTCGGCAATCGATCCGTTGGCATTCACCAATCGAATGCGGCCTTCGCGTTCTCCTGTCCACTCCAGAAACTCAATCCCGTCGGCGCCCACACCGGTGTTACGTGCGCAGAGCTTAATCGCAAGCTCGCGATCGCACTCGCCTTCCACAATCAAAAAATCGTTGCCGCAGGCATGTGCCTTGGCGAACTGCCTCATTCGTTCATTCCCCAAAGCGAAAGTCATTTCTGGGTGATGCTACCACTCCCGGCACGGCGATCTGAACGGTAAAAGCGGACACATGGTTGACCAGTCGAGCACACAATGTTGATCAGTGTGAGGCCGTCCGGTCTGGCGGCAACAGCCTGTGCCACGCGGTCACCGTCGGTAGCGACAATGAAATCCGCAGCCTTCGCGGGATCTGCGAGCGCAGGAGTCCACCGGTAGTAGTCCGACTCATTAATGGTTCGCTTGAGCGCTATGCCGGCCCGCTGGAAGGCGCCGACATGCTCGGATGTGTAAGCCAGGATCGTGCTGTTTTCGGGCAAGGTCTCCAAAGCGCGTGCGTACGCGACCTCGAAGGAAATCCGCGTGCGCGAATTTGCTATCGCTTCATCCAGTACCAGCGGTTTGGCCCGCAGTAGAGTTACGTTGCCCGCCACAATGAGCAATGCAGCCGCTGCAAGAATCCACGGAACAATCGAAGGCTTGAAGCGCGCAATCCAGTCCGTTGCACACGCCACCAGGAATGCGAGTGACAGCGCAAATATAGGCAGCAATTCCATGCCATACCGAGTGTTGTACCAGGAGTGGGGCCACCACATTGGAATGAAGATCGGCACCGACCCATACGCTATGGAGTAGGCGTAGAAGGGCGCCGGAAACCACAGCAGCAATGCGGTCATTCCATCCTTATGGCGCCATCTGATCGCGCCCGCTGCACTTCCTGCTATCGACAAAATCAGCAGCAGGTTAGCAAAGCGTTCCGGGACCGCTCCCAACTCAGCAGCCTTGAGAAAGTAGAGCTCGGCTACCCGCAGGCTATGCCAGCCCGGGTAGTGCGGCGACCCCGGCGCCGTGGTCCGCGCATCGATGGCCCGGGCGGAGTAAGGTCCGCGTAAAAAATCCAGCGGATCGCCAAACTGCCGCGCAGAGTATCCCATCCATATCAATGGCGCTACTGCCAGCATCACGGTGAATAGCACAAAGGCTCCGCCCGCCGGGGAATCCCATTGCTTCTTTTGCAACATCTTCCGTAGTGCAACGAGCCACACCAAAAGCGTGAATATCCACCCGTCATAGCGCGTGAAGATTCCGGCTACGAGAACCAGCCCGGCGCCGATCAGAAGCTTTGCAGCACGCTTTGCCTCGTCTCCCTCAAGAGCGCGTGCATACTCAATGATCAACACCACGGCCCAGATCATCTCCGCCAGAAACAACGGCTCGTTCATCGCCGTTGTCTGCATGTAGAGCAGGCCGGGGTTCAACCCGAAGAACAACACTGCAATCAAGGCGGTTCCCGGTTGCAACCAGAAGCGCGCCAGCCGGTATATTCCAGCCGTTCCCAGGACGTAAGCCGCCATGGACGGGAATGCGCCCGCGAGTCCCGACCGCCACCACTCCATGCGCGCAACGAACGGGACAAGCAAAAGATGCGGCAGGGGCAGCCAGACCGAGCCCAGCTGTCGCAACCCCGGAGTGAGCGAATCGAGGATGCGCCGCGCGATATGAAGGTGAGCTACAGCATCTCCATAGAGCAGCAGAATGCCGCGCGAATAGCTGTAGGAGAGCGCGAAGAGCGAAACCAGTATGGCGCTCCACGCCACGATAAAGGTCTGGCTGCGCAGCGTAAGGCGCTCTATTTCGGCGTCAGTCAAGGTGCGAGAGTTGGCGGAAGAGCGCAAAGCGTTCGTCAATCTCCTTCGGATCGAGCTGTTGCAGGCGTTCGGTGCCGAAGCGCTCAACGGCGAACGAGCCCATCACTCCGCCGTAGAACATCGCCTTCTTGAATACCGCCGGTGTCATATCTTTCTGCGAAGCGAGATATCCGAAGAATCCACCGGCGAAAGAATCGCCCGCGCCCGTGGGATCGACAACCTCCGCCAGAGGCAACGCTGGCGCTCGGAATGGCAGAAAGACGCGTCCATTGCGCTCAAACGAGTGTTCGCTGAAAAAAGCCGTCGCTCCATATTCGCCGTGCTTCACAATCAGGCTCTTCGGACCCATCGCAAGAATCTTCTCCGCGGCACGTACCAGGTTGGAATCTTTGGCCAGCAGTTTGGCTTCGCCGTCGTTGATCAGCAATCCATCCAGTCCCTTCAAAACGCGGGCCAGATTCTCGCCATGATCGTTGATCCAGTAATTCATGGTGTCGCCGCAAACCAGCTTTACCTTCGGCATCTTGTTGCGAACGTCTTCTTGCAGAACGGGATCGATATTGGCGAGAAAAAGATATTCGCTGTCCTGGTATTCGGCCGGAATCTTCGGCGTGAAGCGCTCAAAGACATTCAGCTCTGTGTTCAGCGTCTGCGCTTCGTTCAGGTTCCGAAGGTAAGATCCACTCCAGAAAAAACTTTTGCCTGCTATATGCTCGATGCCGGACGTATCGATCCCGCGCCGGGTCAGGATAGTCTCATGTTCCGCGGTAAAGTCTTCGCCGACTACCGCGATCACTCGAACGTCCGTAAAGTAGCTTGCCGCCAGGGAAAAATGCGTCGCCGCTCCTCCCAGGCAGCGTTCTGCGCGACCTGAGGGAGTCTCAATTGTGTCGAATGCAACGCTGCCCACGACTAAAATCGCCATCCGTTATCCTTTCACTGTTTCGTTCATGTATTTCCCAATCAAGAGTTCCAGCTTCTCTCGCGTAGTCGCCGGAATCGCTTCGGGGCTTGTAAGAATCGCGTACTTGAGGGCAGATGCGCAGGAACAGCTTCTTTCCCCCGGCATGGCCGCAACCGCAGCCTTCACTACCTTGCAGGCATTCTCAGCATTCTGATGCAAGACGGCAAGAATCTGGTCGACAGTCACGGCGTCGTGCCCTTCGTGCCAGCAGTCGTAATCAGTCACCATTGCCACCGTCGCATAGCAAATCTCGGCTTCGCGCGCCAGTTTAGCCTCCTGCAGATTCGTCATGCCGATGACATCAGCGCCCCAGCTGCGGTATAGATTCGACTCGGCGCGCGTTGAAAACTGCGGACCCTCCATGCATACATAGGTCCCGCCAGCCTTGCCTACCAGACCCTCTGACTTGCAGGCAGCGACAATCGTTTGTGCCACAGTTGCACACACTGGATCTCCAAACGCTACATGGCCCACTATTCCATCGCCAAAGAAGGTCGAGACACGATGAAACGTGCGGTCGATGAATTGATCGGGAATGACGAAATCGGTCGGCTTATGTTCTTCCTTCAGCGAACCCACAGCGGAGACCGAAAGAATCCGCTCGACGCCGAGCTTTTTCAGGGCATAGATGTTGGCGCGAAAATTTAATTCCGACGGTAAAATCCTGTGCCCGCGCCCGTGTCGCGCCAGGAAGACAACCTTGCGGCCTTCCAATTCGCCCAGTACGAAGGCATCACTCGGCTCACCGAAGGGGGTTTTCACGCGCTCTTCGCGCACCGATGTAAGTCCGGGCATGGCATATAAACCACTGCCCCCGATAATTCCAATTTCTGCCTGTTGCAATGCGTGCTCCGACTGAGGTTTCGCGAACGATGATAAAAATACGTGGAAACTTCAGTATAAACGCGCGGCTCCGTGGGGAATTGCCGCTCGCATTACACCACATCCGGCAAGAAAGGTAACCATTCCGCCGGTCAGGCCATGGCTTGCGGACGTAGACGCAATTGCCTGATTCTGATCGCTGCCCTGCTGCGCTCCCAACATCAGAAACTGCAGCTTACGGGCGAGCGTCAAGTCAAAGCTTTCGCTCACGAAGACAGATTTTCCGCTTGTTGAGATCAGCACTGGACCTTCATTCGTTTTGTAAATCTGCTCGTTCGCATCAGCCTCAGCCTGCGTGTCCCGTTTTACGCCCGAGTATTGCTTTCCAAGCTCGTCCGCGTACATCTTTGCGAAAGCTGCCGCCGCCTCGGGCGATTTCCACTGCGAGAGATAGAGCAGAGAAATGGATGAAGTCGAGTTTTTATCCGGCGCGTTCTTTTTCTGAACGGCGTAGTAGACCCCGCCAGCCCACGCCTGGGTCAACGCGTCGGCCGTCTGCGGTCCGCCAAAGAGCTCGGCCAGGATGCGCACGTCCAGCTGCCCCATCACGCCGATGTCATAAGGCGCGTACTCGCTGTCCAGCAGCCCATGAACATCCGGCATCTTCAGCACGGGAACCTTCACCCGAGCTTCATACGCATGTGGATTCATGATCTCGAAGCTTGTCGCCGGAGGCCGGTCCAGTACTCCTGCAAAAGCATTGCCGGCGCCCTTGTCCTTCAGCAGATCCACTTCGAACTTCAGACCCTCGCGATACGGAAACAGCAACGCTTCCTGCAGCAGCAGCGGCGCGCGCTGCAGCACGGGAGAATCAGAATCCGCACCCTGCTCATCGGCCTTGCTCTTTACCAGATCCGGATTGGTCAGAATACTTTGCCCCATCGGCTTCAGACTGTAATCGACCAGCACGGCCATTGCCTGACCCTCGAGAACGGCTTCGCGTGCCGTGTCCTGCTCGTCCGTGGCGATGCGCTGGTTGTCTTCGGTTACGTTGTGCGACAAATCCTCGTCGCTCTGGTCTTCCCACTTGTCCAGATTCACCCTCTGGTCCTGCAGTGCATGAGTCAACTCATGCGCCAGGACAGGCTTCTGGGTGTCGGGCTCTATCCAGTCCAACAAATTTACGGTTTTCGTCTTACTGTCGTAGTAACCCGCAATCTGTTCCTTCAAAAGACTCACCAGAAATGTCTGCAGGTGGAAATCCTGATCGATGAGGCCAAATTTCTTCAGCACGATCTCCGAGCGCTCCATGCGCTTGGCGTCCTTGTCATCCTTCATCTTGTCGACCAGGTACTTTTCGACTGCGTCCCGGGAGGTTAATCGCCGCTTTACCCTGCTCTTGATGGCCAGCTTCGAGTCATCCGAGGCGAATCGCAAGATGGTATCCACGGAAGCGAAGAGCTCTTTGGCCTGGGCCTGCGTCATCCGGATTTCCGGTTTCTCCGCCGCTTCCTGATTCTGTTCCTTCGGAGCTTGTTCCTGCGCCTGCGAAGACACAACGGCTATCAGCAATACAGCCAGCATGCCTGCCGTGCGCAATCTTCCTGTGAATGTCATTCCTGTCCCTTCAAACGTCTGCCTTCAAATGCGAGGCTATAATTTTTAAAGAACCGTTACCATGAGTTCCGCGCCCCAAACCGTTGCCGCACAACTACCTTCTGTCGCGGAGACACGCCTCGCTGCGCATATTCTTGCCGGCGATCCGGCTCTTTCGCTTTCGCCTTACCGGGGATCGCTCACACCCCGGAGCTTTTCAGGCGAGAACCAGGAGCTCGTTGCTCTGACCACATCTGCCGGCATTTACGATCTTGGCTATCTGGCCTTTCTTAAGATTACTGGAAGCGACCAGCTCCGCTGGCTCAACGGAATGGTTACCAACGCCGTACAGTCGCTCGAAGAAAATCACTGGAATTACAGCTTTTTGCTCAACGCCCAGGGCCGAATCCTTGGCGATGCAACCATTTACCGCTTCTCCGACCACATCCTGCTCGAGACAGATCGCTCGCAGATCGCCCATCTCACCGCGCATCTAGATCATTTCATCATCATGGACGACGTGGAACTGCATGAGTTAGACGCATCCACGACATTGATTGGCATCGCAGGACCTCGATCAGAACAGATTCTCAGCGAACTTGGGCTCACTCCGCCCGGCGAGAATGCCGTCATCGCGGCAAAACTCAACGGCGTCGATATTACTCTGGTCCACGCATATAGCCTTGGGATCCAGCGCTTTGAGCTCTGGCTGCCGACTATATCTTTGCCCGAAATCTGGGCTGCGCTCGTTGCTGCGGGAGCCACCCCGTGCGGGGTTACAGCTACCGAAGCCCTGCGCATCCTTACTGCTACGCCCCTCTACGGCGTCGACATCCTGGAACGTCATCTTGCCCAGGAAACAGACCAGTCGCGCGCGCTGAACTTCAGCAAAGGCTGCTATCTCGGTCAGGAGATAGTCGAGCGCATCCGCTCCCGCGCCACCATTCACCGCGTTTTGCGTCAGTTCTCACTCGCTGGAAATCCTTCCACACTCACACCCGGTCAGACGCTTGCGCTGAACGCGGAACAAGCCGAGAGAAACCCGGTTGGCGAACTCACGAGCGTCGCCCAATATCAGCTTCCCGCATTTACCGGGACACTCGCCCTCGGCTTTATCCGGACGGAAGTGCTGGAGCGCAAACTCACCATTACATACAGCGAAGGGACGGCAACGCCACTCGACGCTCCGCCACCTCTTTAAGGATCGAAGGACAACAACATGGCAGACAAACCACCCTCTTTTACCGTCTCCGACCGCCGCAAGTTCACTATTGAAGGTGACTTACGCGACGAGACGACACAGCCCGCAGCCGAGGAAACAACACCGGCGCCCGCAAGCGAAACCACTGAGCCCACTAAGGGACCACGTCTGGTCACCCAGCCTCCGCCGCCAGAAGAGGTCGTTGAGGTTGACGAGGAAGAGGCGATCCCCGAACCCACGGCCCAGGAATCCGCCGAGCAGCATGCCGCCTACCGGCAATCATCCGAGCAGCTCGATTCCATGCTCCGTCAGACGAATCCCGGAATGGGACCTTCGGCCGCGGTCACCATGGAGCACATCATTCAATCCATGTATATCTCTGCCGTCGTTGCCATGGGAGCAGCCACCGAGCCTGGCCAGAAGCCGCGCATCGACATCGTGGGCGCGCGTCAGAGCATCGACATGCTGGCCGTGCTGCAGGAGAAGACCAAAGGGAATCTCACAGAAAAGGAGCAGCGCCTGCTGCAGAACGCGCTCTTTGAGCTGCGCATGATGTTCCTCGAAATCACGAACGCTATCGCGCAGCAGGCACAGAATCCGCCCAAGGGGACGAAATAGCGCTTTGCAGGCAGAGATCGTCATCCTCGGCAGCGGAACCTCGATGGGCGTCCCCACGCTGGGTTGTCATTGTCAGGTCTGCACCTCGACCGATCCACGAAACATCCGGAGCCGTCCCTCGATTGCAATTCAATGGGCGGATCAGACTGTCCTGATCGATACCGGGCCGGACTTCCGTTGCCAGGCTCTGCGCGAAAAAATCCGGCATGTCGATGCCGTCTTTTACACACACCCTCATGCTGACCATATCCTCGGCTTCGACGATTTGAGGCCGTTGAGTTTTCGCCATCCTGCCGGGCTTCCCATTTACGCCGATGAAGCCACGGCGTCGGTTCTCGAGCGTATCTTCGAGTACACCTTTTCACCTCATGCGAAATATCCCACTCGCGCCCGTGTTGACCTGCGCCGTCTTGACGGTCATGAATTCGCAGACGTCGCCGGCGTTCGGATTCAGCGTGTGCCTCTTCTACATGGCGACCTTTTCATCGCCGGTTTTCGTTTCGGCTCAGCTGCCTACCTGACGGATATGAGCAGCATCCCCGCGACCAGTCTCCCTCTGCTCGAAGGCATTGAAGTCCTCATCATCGACGCCCTCCGCAAGCAGCCGCATCCCAGCCACGCCAACGTGGAACAGGCCCTCGCGTGGATCGAGCGTCTGCGGCCCCAACGCGCCTTTTTCACTCACATGTCACACGAGCTCGATCATGGCGAGGCTGAGAAGGAGCTCCCCGCGCATGTGCGCCTGGCCTACGACGGGCTGCATATTCCGTTCGAGATCACGAGCCTCTAGTCCATGCAAGTCTTCTCTTCGCTCAACTCCATTCCGGCCAGCCTCACCCGCGCGGTTCTCGCCATTGGCAATTTTGACGGCATTCATCATGGCCATCAGGCCATCATCCAGAAGGTCCGGGAACGCGCCCACGAGCTGGACGCGCAATCGGTAGCCGTCACTTTTCACCCGCACCCGGTGCGTCTTCTCCGGCCGGATCAGGCCCCGCGCCTGATCACTCCCCTGCCTAAGCGCCTCGATCTGCTGGCCGAAACAGGGATCGACGCGACCGTGGTGATTCCCTTCACCGAAGAGTTTTCACGGCTTTCCGCGCATGATTTTGCCAGGCGCGTACTGCATCAGTCCCTGCACGCCGTCGAGGTCCATGAAGGAGACAACTTCCGTTTTGGCCATGGGGCCCGGGCGGGCACCGCAGAGTTGGAGAAGCTGGGGCGAGAGCTCGGGTTTGCTGTCCTTACGCATCCCGCGCTCACGGTGCGTGGCATTCCCGTCTCGAGCTCGCAAATCCGCCAGTGCATCGCCAGCGGAGACATGTCCAGCACTCGTGCTTTGCTGGGCAGGGCATTTTCGATCCAATCCACTCCGGCCAGTGGACGGGGCATCGGCACACGGCTCGTGGTGCCTACGATCAATCTCGCACCTTACGATGAATTGTTGCCCGCCAGCGGCGTCTACATTACCCGGCTCAACATTGGGTCCGGGATGAGCGCGGAAACCTTTGACGCGGTCACCAACGTCGGGAATCGTCCCACATTCGGCGAAGATTCCTTTGCCGTCGAGTCACACCTGCTAAACTTCCGTCCCATCGATCTGACCCCGGAATCGCCGATCGAACTCTGTTTCCTCACCCGCGTTCGCTCCGAACAGCGCTTTGCTTC
>DATAQX010000499.1:0-7753 GCA_036264455.1 Silvibacterium sp.
TGGGGCCTTGGAGATCTTCAGATTCTTCCCAGGGAAACAGCCCGACATTGACCGTCATCTTCGATCCCGTCGCCAAAGAGCACATCGACTACTCCGACACAGAAAAGGTCGCCCATGTAATGACACTTCCCTCCGCCCTGCCTGCAGGAGCGGCGATGGCCACAGGAGGTCGCGTTACCGCGTCATTCGCGGGTCCGGTAACTGGCGACGCGTTCTATATCCATCAGGAGCAGGCGATTTCATCTCAGACGAACGACGGGCCTGAGGCCAAAAAAGAGTCGCTTGGTTCCAGGACGATCGAAGGTATTCAGGCCGATGGAACGCGTATCACAAGAACGATCCCTGCAGGCGCAATTGGGAACGACAAGGAATTAGTTATCACTCACGAGACCTGGCGCTCGCCGGATCTGAAATTGGTTCTCCTGAGCACCCAGGATGATCCGCGCTTCGGCCAAACAACTTATTCGCTTACAAATATCCAACAAGGTCAACCCGATGAAACGCTGTTTCAGATACCGACGGGTTACAAGGTCGAGAACGCTCCCGTTCTCGTGCATGCTCGTTGACGGGTGTCGCTAGCGCTACCGCTTCTCGATGAGTCGTAAATCGCCAATGCACGCATTGAGAAATCCACTAGTGGCCCGTCGCAAAGAAAACGTTACTAGGAAAGGTCAAAGATGCGGTGACGCTCGCGCCGAATCTATGATCACGCAGCGACAGTAAAGGTCAATGCCGACGTCGGGCAACGTATAGACTTGTGATCATGTTGCGAGTCACGCAGCCGTGGAACTCATCGCGGGCAATGCGATGCAACTCATTAAGAACATTTTCACGATCCGGGCGGATGTTGACGTTTGAATAGGTCGCGTAGAGGGCAACAGTTTGATCCGGATTGAGAACAAGCGACCATGTGCTGGTTCGGTGCTCAACGCTGTCGAAGGCGTCGGTCCGGTCCAAGGCCGCGAGCCTGGCCTCGGCATCGAGAGCGAAAGGCCCTTCGCCATTTCCTGCCGAAGGGCTCAACGGCTTGTTGAGAAGGGATTCCGTTGCTTCGTGAAAGGGATCGGGGCGACGGGAATCGCCGAACACGTTCCAGAGCATCGCCCACCAGCCGCCCGGACGCAGGAGTTTCGCCACCTTGGTCAAGGCAAAATCCTCGTTTAGCCAATGGAACGCAGTGGCACTGAGACCCAGATCAAAGCTGGCTTCTTGCAGCACGGCTTCCTCAAACGGCACAACGATGACTGTGAGTGCTTTGTCCGGAATGGTTTCCCGCAGGAAGGCTGCGAGGCGTTGATCGGGCTCTACAGCCACCAATGGGTTGGCGCCCAGTTCCAGCAATTGACGAGTTGCCGTTCCCGTCCCGGCTCCAATCTCGAAGGTCACTGTGTCGGATCCGAGACCGCATCGCTCACCTAAGAAATCAAATACCCAGTCAGGATATGCGGGTCGTGCGGCGGCATAACCAGCGGGATCACGGCCGAAGGCCTGGCGGCCAAACGTCCGGTGAATGACAGATTCTCTCATTCTGAAGTACCCAGTAGACTTTGGTGATGAAAGCGCTTATCGAAAAATGCCCGACTCAGGAGAAACTCGTCGAAACTGCGTTCACACTGCTGACGTGAGTCTTTTACTGCGGATGCGGTAAAAGGGATCCGAGTACTTCCATTTTGGTCCCCGCCGCCACCCGGTTAGCCCTCAAGGCCGATACCCCAGGCTATATTACCCACTCCGAGATATTGGAACCGATTGCCCAGGATAGCGATCCCAGATCGAAATCAAACTGAATCGCCGCTGAAACTGCCAACACGCGATCTATTGGGCAGTTCTCAGAAGAAGCGGATCTTTACAGGGGAGTCAGTCCTCAACGCCGGTTCGAACAATAAGAAGCTGGGCTGTTCCGCCACGGCCAGCCCACGGCCCACCTGGTTTGATCGTTGAGAAGTTTGCGGCATTTTTGTGGCAAATAGCGCCGATTAGGCCAGTTTTGCCGACCCTTGCGGTTTATAAGCCTTTTGCCGTCAATAATGAGCGCATAGGACGCTACCTTCCTACGGTGGAAGTTATAGGTTCGAATCCTGCTGCGCCCACCATAAATCTTATAAAATCAGCAATTTAAAAGCGGGCCGAACTTCCCACAAACCGACTCCGAGTAATTTCGTCACAGTGCCGACAGATTGCTTCAAGCAGGAGAGTTACGATGACGGAACCAGGTCCGTCTTAGGCAACGGGTTTCTGTGAGCGCTTGCGCCGGTCTTCAGTCCCTCGTTCTCGATCACAACCAATCGGAGGAGTGTTTCTCAATCGCAATTCTCACCAGCTGACTTCGCGTTCTCACTCCCGCCTTGTGAAACAACTCCTGAATAACTGCCTTGACGGAACTTTCGGAGACCTTAAGATTCCACGCAATCTCCTTGTTCGTGAGCCCGTCGAGAATGCCTCTCAACACCTCACTTTGGCGGGAGGTGAGAGGCTGCGTACGTTCAAAGCGCTCTCTCCGGGTACTTTGCCCCCCGAAAAGAGAATGGGCGACTCCTATATCCAACCAGATCTCGCCTTTCATAACCTGATGGATAGCGGTCACCAGTTGATCCAGACTACTGTGCTTCAGAAAGACTCCTGAGGCCCCCGCTTCCATCGCCTGGAGGGCAATCGTATCGGACATGCCCGCTGTGACCATGAGAACTCTCGCTTCCCCAAAGCGACTCTTCAACTCAGGAAGCAGGCGGGTTCCCTGTTCCTCGCCAAGATCGTAATCGAGCAAGACTACATCGGTTGGTGTCTCAGAATATGCAGCAATGGCCTCGCTAGCAGTCCCACACTGACCCACTACGAGGAAGGCTGGATCAGCTTCAAGAAACCTGCTCAGACTTTCCCTAAACAGGCTATGGTCGTCCACCATGAGTATGCGAATTGCGCGCATGCTATTCCTGCACCGATAACGCCGACGTCAGACAAACAACAAAGCAGGCGCCATCGGGAATTGGCAGGTAATGCAATTCCCCACCGAAGGAGCGCATAAATGCGCGTGACAGATAGAGCCCGAGACCTGTTGCTTCCGCCTCTGCCTGGAATGGGCGGAAGAGATGTTCTGGATGCGCTACTCCGCCGCCATTGTCGGCAAATTCTATGAGGACCTGGTTGCCCTCATTTTTCGCGGTGACAGAAAGAACTCGATCACCGTTTTTAGAGAGGGCTCGGACGCTGTTGGTAATCAGGTTCAGAAACACTTGCATGAGGCTTGGCCGGTCAGCCCACACGAGAGGCAAGCCGGGCTCTAAAGTCCACTTTGCCTCGATATTTTCCTCTTGCAACGATGGGGTAACCACTATTTTCAATTCATCGAGCAGAGAGGCAAGATCGACTTCGGTAGCCTGATCACTGGCCTGTCGAAGATTGACGCTGGCGATACGTTCGAGCGCAACGATGAGATTGCCAAGAGCTTCAAAGTCCTTGTTCTCAGCAACCGATCCACCTTTTGCGAGATTCTGATAAACAGCGGCTATGGCAGTGGACACATTGCGAATCTCGTGGGAAACGGCACCGATCGCAATCCGGGACCCGGCAAGCAACTGATGCAGACCGGATACCTCGTGTGTTCTGAATTCCTCAGAAGCATCCAACACCATCGCGGTAAGGCGCGATCCGGCATTGGTGCGATATGTAGAGAAACAGATGTCAGCGAGGAAGCCTTCTCCGTCATCACGCTGGCCGCGAGCCTGCATGACTGTGCGAAAGAGTTGCTGGGAGACATCCTGCCTCAAGACATTCGTCAGGGAGGGTAGATAACGATGAATCACTCTTCCAGACAGATCTCCCTGTGGAATACCCAGCATGCGATGTGCGGCCTCATTCGCCATCAACACGCGACCATCAGCATCCGCCGTAACGATAGCTGCAGGGCTGCTTTCGATCAAGATTCTCAATTGCTCTTCTGCTTCGAGGCGCGCCTCGCTCTGGCGCTCGATTTCCTGAAGGTGCTGCAACGCAATCCTGCGGTTGCGATTGACCTCACGAACGAATAAACCTGCCCCCATAAAGGCTGCAAAGTAGAGTACATCCCGGGATAGTCCTGTCCGCAGGTTCCACGCGAGATCATCGAAGACTTCTGCCAGAAAGGTGCACAGAGCTGCAATCGCGCCGATCTGCCACGGGCCCAGGACGCCCCCGACAGCCAACATAGGGGCCAGGTAGAGGAAGCCGAGCGGGATCTCGCCAACTACCCACCAGTCCACAAGCGCAATGGCCGCGATCATGATTCCTGCCTTGAGCAGAGCTGATCGCCTGTTTCCCTTGAGGATCGTCGCGTACATATTCACTTGCGATGCCGCGCGAATGTGCACGGCGAACGTAGCTCCATTGTAGATACGGCGATGCCTATATTTCACGAACGATTCATGGTGGGTGGCGATTGGCCAAAAGATAGGGTCACCAAAGCTCAAGGATAGGGTTGCCGTAACTGAAAGATGGGGCTGTAGGCGCCGGCCTGCACTCTATGCTGAAGCTGTCTGTCGCTAGAAGCACTCTTTTGTGGTTGAAAGGCAGCGGCCAAATCGTTTTTTGCCAGCGGACCAGAGCTCTCGAATGCAAATTCTGAAATCGCTATTTAGGACCTGCAGTGCTGCCGCAGTGGGCGTGCTTTTGGCTTCGGGCCTGCCCGCATTCGCACAGCAAGCCCTTAGCTGGGAGCAGGTGAAGGCCAGATTCGAAGCGGCAAACCCGTCACTTAAGGCGGATGCCCTGAACGTCGACGAGATGCACGCCGAGGAGATAACTGCCTTTCTGCGGCCCAATCCGCAGTTCAACTTCGCCGTGGATGGAACCCAGTTCCCCCCACATATGGGAGGTTGGAGCCCTCTCGTTAGCCAGCAGTATGAGAGCACCTTCAGCTATCTCCACGAACGCCAGCATAAGCGCGAGCTTCGCCTGGAGAGCGCGGTGGAGGGCACGCGCATCACTCAGTCTCAGCATGAGGACCTGGAGCGGAGCCTGATCTTCACGCTGCGCTCGGCATTTGTGCAGACGCTTCAGGCCAAGCAGGTACTGGAGCTGGCAAAGGCAGACCTCGAGTATTACGACAAGATCATCGATATCAGCCGTAACCGCCTTAGAGCTGGCGATATCGCGCAGATTGATTTCGATCGCATCGAACTGCTGCGCGTGCAGTATGAATCAGAGATTCAGACGGCGATCGTTAACCTGCGCACTTCCAAGATCCAACTGCTGCAATTGCTCAACGAACGCACGCCCGTAGATCAGTTCGACGTGAACGGTCCCTTTGACTTCTCCGATGCTCTCAAGCCCTTAGATGATTTTCGCCAGACTGCACTCGACGCGCGTCCAGACCTGCGCGCAGCACTTCAGACCGTCGAGCAATCGAAGACGAACCACAAGCTAGCTTGGGCAAATGGCTCTACCGACCCGACATATAGCGTGTGGTGGACGCACAATCCGTCGTTTAACAACATCGGTGTAGACGACAATACTCTGGGCCTCAGCTTCAACATACCGTTGCGGATCTTCGATCGCAACCAGGGGGAAAAGAAGCGGACGCTGATCGATATTGACCGCAGTCAGCAGTTGACCGATGCCACTCGGGCGCAGGTCTTCAGCGATGTCGACTCCTCCTACGAACAGGTGCGCAGCAACGTCGCACTGCTCAAGCCCTACAGAGACAAGTATCGAGATCAAGCGACAAGAGTGCGTGACACAGTGACCTACTCCTATCTCCATGGGGGAGCATCCTTGATGGACTTCCTCAATGCACAAAGTGATTATCGCGTCGTTCAACTCGCCTACTTGCAATTGATCGGCTCCTATCTGACAGCCGCGAGCCAGTTGAATCTGGCCGTAGGGCGCGAGGTGATTCAATGATGAGCAAATCCGTCCTGATAGCTGTCTGCTGTCTGACCGCGTGCCTCGCGCTGACCGCATGTGAAAAGAAATCCAATCCCGCCGATGGCGCGCCGCCGCCTGCCCAGGTCCTCCAGGTTGGCAACGAGGGCCTTGTAACCGTCGACAACCCTGAACAATTTCCTCTTGTTGCCGCGGATCAAATAGAAGCCTTTGACAGTCTGAACGTCACAGGCAGCGTGAATCCGGATATTGCACGCGAAGTCCCAGTTATCTCGCTGGCCAGCGGCCGTGTGGTCGACATCCGCGCGCGTCTGGATGACCACGTGAAGAAGGGCGATCTGCTGCTGAAAGTCCAGAGCCCAGACATTACGAATGCCTTCGATACATATCTGAAGGCCGTGAACGATGAGCAGTTTGCGCACAAGGCCTTTGTCCGTGCGCAGGACCTCTACTCGCACGGCGCGATCTCGCTGGGCATGCTCGAACAGGCCGAAGACGCTGAAAGGGACGCCACAGCCGATCTGACTGCAGCCAGGGAGCAGTTGGATACTCTCGGGGTGAATAAGGACCATCCATCCAGCATCGTGCCCGTCTATGCGCCGATCACTGGTGTGATCGTCGCGCAGAATGTGACCAACGCCGCTGCTGCCGGCGTGACGTTCACCGGTTCCGCGACGGCATTTACGATTGCCGATTTGTCAGTCGTCTGGGTGATCTGCGATGTCTTTGAAAATGACCTTCCGAAGCTCGAGCTTGGACAAGCTGCGCGAATCAGAATCAACGCTTTTCCCAACAGAATGTTGATGGGTCATGTCAGCGACATCGGTCCGGTGCTTGATCCTAACATTCGTACTGCAAAGGTCCGTATTGAGGTTCCCAATCCCGGCATTCTCAGGTTGGGTATGTTCGTTACCGCAACCCTTGAGAGCAAGACGAAGTCAGTCCGCGCCGTGGTGCCGGCAGCCGCAATTTTGCACCTGCGCGACCGCAACTGGGTCTTTATCCCCGCGGGTGACAGGCATTTCAAGCGTGTTGAGGTGAATTCCGGCGACATGCTACATGACGGCAAGCAGGAAATCCTCTCCGGTATCGAGCCGGGCCAGAAGGTGGTGGCAGGCGCTCTTCGGCTGGAAAGCACGCTGGAGGCGCAATGATTCGCAGGCTTGTCGATTTTGCGCTGCAGAACCGTTTTCTGGTTTTGGCGGGCGCGATTTTGCTGTTTGCGTGGGGTGCCGTTTCGTTCCACAGGCTTCCCGTCGAGGCGTATCCAGATGTCGCGAACAACTATGTCGACATCATCGCGCAGTGGCCCGGTATCTCCGCCGAGCAGATCGAGCAACAGGTAACCATTCCCATCGAAATCCAGATGAATGGCATTCCAGGAATGATTCACGTCCGCTCGTGGTCTATTTTCGGGCTCTCGACTGTGGAAATGGTTTTCGGCGAGGACACCACGAATTTCGAGAACCGCGCGCGAGTTCTGGAGCGGCTTGCCCAGGTCACTTTGCCAACGGGCGTTGTTCCACAGATGGGCACGGACTGGAGCCCGGTTGGGCAGATCTATTTCTACACGCTGGAAAGCAGGAATCCCCAGTACGATGTGATGGAGTTGAAGTCACTCGAGGACTGGGTAATTGAGAAGAATCTGAAGTCGGTGCCTGGCGTTGTGGACACCAACCCATTTGGCGGCCCGACGCGTGAATATCAAGTTCGCATCGACCCTGACAAGCTGGTTTCCTATGGACTCAGCATTGCACAGGTAGAGCAGCAACTCACGAACAACAATGCAAATGGAGGCGGCAGCTTCATCGAGGCCGGCCTGCAACAGATCAACGTCCGGCAAGTGGGTCTGGTTCGAACCATCCAGGACATCGAGAACACGGTCATTACGACCAGG
>DATAQX010000517.1:0-3144 GCA_036264455.1 Silvibacterium sp.
CAGAATGGATTCGACGACGGCTGCGGTGACCAGTCCCGCGCCAGTGCGAAGAGCGGCCAGTGAGGCCATCGATGGTGCTCCTGCCTTTCCCCGCGCACCTCCGATCACGAGAACATGACCATACATGCCCTTGTTACTGTCCGCGATGCGAGGGTTTTGAGTGATGGCGTGCGAGGAGCCTGCCCAGGTGAGATTGAGTCCGGAGCGGACAGCCTCCGCAGGCGAACCGATATAGGCAACGACGATGGGGCCGTAGACGCTTCCAGCGAGATTGCCGCAGACATGCGCGAGTTTGGGTGCGGTGAAGGTGACAACGGCGTTTGCACGGAAGGCATCCTCAGACGAGAATTCCCGGGAGTCTGCGTCCCAGCCGGATGGGAGATCGATGGCGATGACAGGGACGGAGAGTTTGTTCACCCGGTCGCGAAGAGCGGCGGCACCCCCACGCAGAGGGGGCCTGAAGCCGGTTCCGACGACTGCGTCCAAAAGAAGATCGGAGTTAGCGAGAACGGCTCGGACCTGCGGCGAGTCGAGCGATGGCTCATCAGGAGCAAAGACAGGCGTAAGAGGCATCTCCGCAAATGCGGTTTTGGCTTCGCCTTGCAACTCATATGGATCGCCGAGAAGCAGAACGCTGACCGCCCTGCCGCTGGCGGCGAGGGCACGGGCAGCGACAAAGCCGTCTCCGCCGTTATTTCCCTTTCCGCAGAGGAC
Source organism: Silvibacterium sp. (assembly GCA_036264455.1). GTDB lineage: Bacteria > Acidobacteriota > Terriglobia > Terriglobales > Acidobacteriaceae > Silvibacterium. Next base: position 715 of record DATAQX010000517.1, read on the forward strand.
TGTGATCCTGCGGTGGGTGGGGTACTCACGTTCGACGAATCGCGCAACGGCCTGGCCCGCGTGGCGCATGAGGACGATGGCGGCGATACCAAACTGCTCGACCGTGGCGCGATCGGCAGCGCGCATCTCGTCTGCGGAAAGGATCGGGGCGGCGAGAATTGGGCTCACGCAAGTCATCGTACCCGATTGTGAGAGGCTGAGTGTCCGACCCGGAAGAAGAACGACCTCCCAAAATGGGAGGCCTTTGTAGTGAATTGGTTGTTCTTACTGGTTTACGCCCGTGGCGGTGGCGGGTGCAGCGTCGATAGTCTGCGGCACGGCCGGCAGGACAGGAGTCTGCTCTGCCGGTTGTTTGGCGGCGAAGTAGCTGTGATCCCAGAGATTGCGGTAGAAGTAGCCCGTGAGCTCAGCGGCTTTGGGACCAAATGTGGGGCGTCCACCTTCGAGGAAGACGACGGTGACGATGCGGCCGTACTGGGTATCGGCATAGGAGGCGAACCAGCCAAAGCGGGTGCCATTGTTGGAGCATGTGCCGGTTTTGCCCATGACCGGGAACTGGTTGAAATTGGCTTTCAGGGAACGCGCGGTTCCATAGTCGACCACAGCCTGCATGCCGTCATGAATTTCAGGGATGAGATTTTTGATGTCCAGTGTCCTCTTGATATGCGGCTGGAGATTCAGCGCCTCGTCCGGCGTAGTGGGGTGCTGGAGGTAGTAGAGCGTTCCGCCGTTGGCGATAGCTGAAACCAGCGCGCCAAGCTGAAGGGGCGTCATCGAAACGCTTTCGCCAAAGGAGCACATCCGGCCCACGCCGCCACGATCCGCAGGAAGCGGCTGATCGGGATAGACGCCGAGTTGCTCACCTGGAATGTTGTAGCCGGCAAGCTCCCCGAGGCCGAACTGATTGGCATAGTGACGAACACGCTCGAAGCCGAGGCTGCGGCCGAGAGTCTCAAAATAGAGATTGTTCGAGTGCGCAAGCGCCTCAGTCAGATTGAGGTGATACGAGCCGCCAAGATTGACTGGCGTGTCCTTGGTGATAATTCCCTCTTCGAGGGCGGCAAGAGCCACTGAAACCTTGATAGTGGAGCAGGGTTCGGCGCCGCTCGAAAGCGCGAGCTTCTGGTTGACCATTGCCAGAATGCGGCCATTGCTCGGATCGATGGCGACGACAGTGCCATACATATTGCCAAGCGCCGCAATGGCAGCCTGACGGACGACAGGATCTTCACCGGCCGTGATATCGCCTTGCGTAATATCGGTATCCGTAAACGAGCTGGTGTAAAAACGCTCATAGCCGCCCTTACGGCGAACGGTGAGTGTGGCGCGGCGCAGACGGGCCGACCCAGCGGAATGGTGTACCGCAGACGTGGTTCCTACAACGCGGCGGCTATGTTGCATGCTGCTGATGTGCTTTTGCGCGGTGGCGGACTCCTGCACATGTGCGTGGCTGCGACGCGTTGGGTGATGAGTGGTCGTGGTGGTCGTGGTGGCTGCCGTTGAGGCGCCCGCGGCGAGCGAAAGAGGCAGCGCGAGCAGGACTGCCGAACATAGAGTATGAATACGGCAAGAAGGAATAATGCGTCTCATCAATATCCTCAACAATAACCCATGTCTCAAATCTGAGGCCAGAACAACTCTGCTCGATCTTACGCACAGAACCAGACTGGTAAGCCGGTAAATAGTTCCAATCCGTGCATGGGAATTCCCTATTTGGGATTTGCCCGAAACAAGAATTCGTTCGATTAAATTAACTAACCGCGTTCTTTGCAAGAAGCTTCGCGCGCTTTGCGGCACAGCAAAGCTGCGCCCTTTTCAAAACTTACAACATTTGGGCAAATGTTCCAAAACTCTTTGTTGTTGAATTGTTACTTTATGGTACTTTGCGTTTCAGTCTATTTAAAAATATTTCGAACCAGTCCGAAAAGGAAATTCTATAGCGCTCCTCGCCGCAGAAATGCCGGGATATCAAGATTTTCTTCATTATTCCGATTGTGGCCGTGCTCGATGAACACTTCAGGCTGAGCGACGGGCTCGGCTACAGCTACGGCAACGGGTTCTTCAAAGCTTTCTGCGGCGGCGCTGGCGATGATGTTGGATGCGTGATGGTAGACAGGTTCGCGATCCCCTGGACCCTCATAGACTGATTCCGAAGCGATGGGCTCGGCGAAGGCCGGCACTTCTACGTTCTCGCGTCGCACGGCGGAGGCCGCAGCGGAGATGAAAACCGGTTCCTCCGCTTCTTCGCTGGCGAAGCGGGGCATGATCGGCGGCGCTGTGAAGTCAATACGCGGAGTAATAGGCGCATGCAGAGCATGTGAATTCAGGGCCGCGCTCAACATGCGCTCGCGACGTCCGGGCATCTCCTGACGAAAGCCAGTGGCGATGACGGTGATTTTGACTTCGTCGCCCATGGTCTCGTCGAGCACG
>DATAQX010000523.1:0-4265 GCA_036264455.1 Silvibacterium sp.
GAAGATTGGATCTTGTCTACGGTGACGTCCCTCTCCTTCACCTGGACGCGAATGGCTGCGAGGTTTCTGCCATGCAACAGCAGCATGGGTGCCGGCATGTCGATCCACCAGTTTGGTGGGTCGATCTTGTCGATGCAGGGCATGGAGGCGGTTTCGTTGCAGGCTGCGCTGGCTTGCCCCGGCACCGCCAGCAGGCAGGAAGAGACAATCAGAATGGCGGCACTACGGGCTTGCCAGATCAGAGGCACGGGCGATCTCCAAGAAAATGGCGCCACGCCGCGGGACGGATCGTAGCGCCGGTGGGAAATGTAACGCTTAGAAGGTGACGCGGAGTGCGAATTGGATCTGCCTGACTGAGTTGAACTGCAGTCCTGAGATCAAGCCGTAGTTCTGATCATTGATGTTGCCGTCAGGATTGCTGAACTGTGGCGTGTTAAAGACGTTGAAGGCTTCGGTACGAAATTCCGTATTCACTCGTTCCGTGATCGGGATGTTTTTCTGCAACGTGAAGTTTACGACCTTCCCTCCGGGACCGTGAAGGATTCCGCGTGACGCGGTGCCCGGAAAGGTATATACACCGCCCACCTCGGCTGGAGCCGCAAAAGATGCGGTCGTGAAGTAAGGACGCGTGACGCTGTGGGTAATGCTCGGCGGCGAGACCACATCCGCGAAGTCAGTCGGAGCGTCGTGCGAGTCGATGACGTCGAATGGCGAACCGGTGTTCAACTGTGCGATGAGATTGGTTTGCCAGCCCCCCACCACGTAGTTGACAGGCGTTGGAAGATGACCCATGAACGCACGGCCCTTACCGAAAGGCAGATCATACAGGCTGCTGAAGACAAAAACATGCCGCTGGTCCTGATAGGAGTTGCCCTTGTTCAAGTTCAGCATTCCGCTGCGCGTGGCGGGATTGATGAAGATCTGGTTGGACTCATTGCCGATCGGTGAGATCGAATCGTCGGTCGTGTGTGACCAGGTATAGCTGGCGGTCGTTGTCAGCCCCTGCGTGAAGCGATGCTCGAAGTGGAGCTGCAAGCCGCTGTAGCTGGAGACACCCTCGTTGGAGTTGATGGTCGCACTACCGCCGAGGTTTGGATACAAGCGGAATCCGTTGCTGTAGCCGAGGTAGCCGAGCGGCTGCTGGTTCAGGTTAAAGCTCGTCACCAGGTGATCCGCGCGAGTACCCACGTAAGCGATGGTGAGTGCCGACTGGCCAATCTGCCGCTGCACCTGCAGGTTGTACTCCTGAATAGTGGAGCTCTGATTGTTGGGCAGCTGCGCGATCACAGCTACGTTGGTAGGATTTGCGATATTCACGGTGCTGGTGGGCGCCGGCAGCGGATTTACGGCCGCGGTGTTGAGGTTGTTGTTCAGCGGGCCTTGGCCGGTGAAGGTAACGCGATAGCCGTTATTTACGGCATAGCTGGACGTTCCATTGAAGTCGGGATTGTTGCTGAGCTGGTTGCCGACGCCGCCGCGATCGAGGAAGTAGAAGATGCCGTAACCGCCGCGGAGCACAGTGTTGCCGTTCCCGGAGAGATCATAGGCAAAACCAATGCGCGGGGCGAAATTGTTGTAGTTGGTGGCCACCTGACTGCGCGACTGACCGTTCTGGCCCGCGACCAGAAGCTGGCCGCTCTGAACATCAAAGTTCGATTGCTGGTTCCCGCTGGTGTACGGGTAGGTGTACACGTCGTAGCGCAGGCCAAGGTTCAACGTCAGTCTCTTGGATATCTTCCAGTCGTCCTGGCCGAAGTAGCCAGTCTCCAGGTTGTGCGTATCGAAAAAGTCGGAGCTGGCGCCCAGGGAGTAGTTGGAGAAGCCAACGAGGGCTTCCGAGGTATCGTAGCCGGTCCAGTTGGGATCGCCGCTGCTGGCATTGACGAAGCCGAAGTCACCCTTCGAATTGTTGCCCTGGAAGAAGTTGACGCGGCGGATGATGATGTTCGCGCCGAACTTGAAGGCGTGTGCGCCATGGTTCCAGCTGAGAGTGTCTAATCCCTGGACCGTGTACTCCTTCACCAGGTATGGTCCGCCGTCGCCGGTGAAAGACAGTTGCGAGTTGTTATCTCCGATCAACGCACCACCGCTCGTCAATGGATTGCGGTTGGCGTTCACAATGCCCAGATTTGCCGACACCGGATCGCCAAAAAAAGGCGGGATATAGCCGAACTCGGGCCGCACGTACGAGACGCGGAGTTCGTTGAGGATGTTCGGGGTGATAGTGCGGGTGTAGCCGCCGACCGCACCGCGCGGGTGGTTTTGGTTCTGACCGGTGGCAAAGCCCGCAGGCAGGTCCGGAAAGAGTGAGGTTTTGGTGAAACCGTCCTGGCCATAGCTGTACCGGGCAAAAAACTGGTCTTTGGATGTCGGCGTGTAATCGATGCGGACGTCGAAGTCGTTGAAGGAGCTGATCTGATGCTGAATCGCCTCATAGTTACCCTGCACCAGGTTGGGATTGGTGGGCAGCGGAAAGGCATTCAGGTAGTTGACGGCCGCTTTGTTCAAGCGATTTTGCGGGATGATGTTGCCAGGAAATGCGGTGCAGGTGGCAGGGTCGTAGATCTGGCCGGTGGGTGTCGACGACACACCTGCATTGACCGCGCACTGCGGAACGGCTGTGAGGGACTGGTTTCCGGGCGCGAGCAACTCACTGAAGTTGCCCTGCCGCATGAGGGCTGTCGGCACCGTCTGGAAGGATGGAGCAAGGCCAGTTTTTTCACGCAATGCCTGGTAGTCGCCAAAGATAAAAAGCTTGTCCTTGAGGATCGGCATGCCGAGGCTGCCGCCAAACTGGTTGCGGATGAAGTTTGGGAACCTGCTGAATGACGAGCCCAGGAACTGATAGTTGGGGTTGGCGTCGAACTCGGAATTGCGCAGGAAGTCGAATGCCGAACCGTGAATCTTGTTGGTGCCGGACTTAATGGAGGATTCAACGATGGCGCCCCCGGCGCGGCCGAACTCGGCCGGAGCCACGCTGGTGGCGACGCGAAACTCGTCCGTGGCGTCGATAGGGGTGAAGAAGACGATGGTGTTGACCAGCGACTCATTGTTGTCGGTGCCGTCCAGGATGAAGTTGTTCGCCTGGGGACGGAGACCGTTGACGGCAAGGGCGGCGCCACCGGAGTCGTTATAGCGGAAGGTTTCCACATTGCCGCCGGAGCCATTTGCTTGGTCGCTCGGGTTGCCGCGCGTGACCCCGGGGGTGAGCAGTGCGAGACCGGTAAAGTTCCTGCCATTCAACGGCAACTGGGTCACCTGGCGTCCCTTGATGACTTCTCCGGTCGATGAGCTGGCGAGATCGATGAGCGAGGCCGAATCCGTCACGGTGACGGTCTGGGTAGCCGTGCCCGGCTGCAGCTTGAAGTCCAGCGCTCGAACCTGGGACACGTCCAGCGCAAAATTTTGATCGACCGAAACGAAACCCGGAGCGTCAACCTTAATGTTGTAGTTGCCGCGGGGCAAACCGCTCACGGTGAAGTTTCCGCTGGCGTCAGAGGTAGCGGGGAAGGTAGTGCCCTGCTCGGTGTTCGTGACGGTGACGACGGCCCCGGGCAAGATTGCGCCGGTCGAATCGGTTACTGTGCCCTGAATGCGGGCCGTGTCGGTCTGTGCCAGCGCCACAAAGCAAAAAAGAGGGGCCAGAAGAGAGACGATCGCCATTCTTAAATGGAAGTGCTTCTTTGTGAACACGAGTGCTGCCTCCAAATTGCGGCCGGGTCAAGAGGATGAACTCCTTTGGATTCCCGCCTCACGCACTAGACCTGCTCAACCATTGGCTTAGCAATGCACAGCACTTCTTTTTGGTGTCACCGGCGTCTAAACAAGTTAGTCCTTTGTAATCAACGGTATGGTTGATCGTCTCAACAATGCAGATGCGACAATACAAAGCAGTGGGCTCAAAAATGCAGCGGCTCCTCGTGCGGGGCTCGGACCGGGCTAAGTTCGGACTCTTTGAAGCGGATTTCCGCAGCGGCGAGCTGCGTCGTTCCGGGGCACGGGTTCGCCTTCAGGCACAGCCATTCCGCGTTTTGATGTTTCTGCTCGAACATGCCGGCGAGATGGTCAGCCGGGACGAGCTGCAGCAGTATCTCTGGGACCAGGGGACAGTCGTCGACTTCGAGCACAGCCTGGGAACGGCGATCAACAAGATACGTGACGCGCTCGGGGACTCCGCGGAGAACCCACGCTTCATTGAGACCCTGGCGAAACGAGGCTACCGGTTCATCGCGCCGGTGACCTTCGACGCCGAGACGCCGGAATCC
>DATAQX010000610.1:0-11481 GCA_036264455.1 Silvibacterium sp.
TGCATACTTAAACTATTTTGTAGCACGATGGGCGGCTATCCGCAAGCAAAAGCCCCGCAATGAGCGGGGCTTTCTTGCTTATGAAGGCTGAGCCGGAGGTCTACTGCAACCTCGTCATGATTTCCTGAAGAACCTGCTTCGAGGGCCGTGTCCGCTCTTCCGGAAGCGACGCCAGCGGTTCGTCCACCATGTTCAGCAAATCCGTAAAGCTCGGCTTCTGCGTGTCGACGTAAAAGACGCCAGTCAGCACCTCTCCACGCTCGTGCGCATCCATCAGGGCCTTCACGGCAGTGATCCGGTTGGTCGGGTTGTAGTCCTCGTGCAGCTTGCGCAGGCGCAGGTGCGATCCATCATGCATGGTCACGTCGTAGGTTGATCCGGCGTCGTATTCGATGGAAATGTCCTCGAAGTGCGGGACGAAACCAACCTCGCTGATCGCCTCTTCATGCTCCTGCATATACTTGTAGCTCTTCGTCGAGCCTTCGTGATCGTTGAAGGTCACGCACGGCGAGATAACGTCGAGCATCACCGTGCCCTGATGGGCAATCGCCGCCTTCAGCATGGCAAGTAGCTGCTTCTTGTCGCCTGAGAACGACCGTCCGACAAACGTTGCCCCCAGCTGAACTGCCAGGGCGCAGGTATCGATGGCGGGAAGATCATTGATGACTCCGGTCTTCAGCTTTGATCCAAGGTCGGCCGTCGCCGAAAACTGTCCCTTTGTCAGGCCGTACACGCCGTTGTCTTCGATGATGTAGATCAGCGGCAGATTGCGGCGCATCAGGTGTACGAACTGTCCCACGCCGATCGAAGCCGTGTCGCCGTCGCCCGAGACGCCGAGCGCCTTCATCGTTTTGTTGGCCAGCAGCGCTCCAGTTGCCACCGAGGGCATGCGTCCGTGAACACTGTTGAAGCTGTGCGCGCGCGACAGGAAGTAAGCCGGGCTTTTCGACGAGCATCCGATGCCCGACAGTTTCATCAGACGCTCCGGCTGCACACCCATTTCATACAGCGCATCGATGATCCGTTCAGAAATCGCGTTGTGGCCGCATCCGGCGCACAGTGTTGTCTTGCCGCCGCGATAATCGAGCACCTGCAGGCCGAGGCGGTTAACCTTAGGGTTCGGTTTTGTAACCGTCGTTGTTGCCATTAAATCTCCTCCTGCAGAATCAGCTCATCGGTGACCGAACGCGCATCGATCGGCAGTCCGTTGAAGTGCCGCACGCTGCGCAGCTTCACGGCATCTTCGACGGGAAGATCGAGCTTGAGCAGGCTTAGCATCTGCGCGTCGCGATTTTGTTCGATGACGTAGACGCGATCATGGGAGGCGACGAAGTCGTGCACCTCATGCGTGAATGGAAAGGCGCGAATCCGAAGGTAGTCGGTCTCAACACCGTATTCCTTCTTGAGCTGATCGCGGCTTTCAGTCACTGCGAAGTCCGATGTGCCGAAGGCGATCAGTCCAACCTTCGACTGGTCCGTCTGCACCACGACGGGCGTTGGGACCAGCGTGCGAGCCGTCTCAAACTTCCGGTTCAACCGCTCCATGAGGTTCTGGTAGTCGTCGGGACGCTCGGTATAGAGGGCCTTTTCGTTGTGGCCGCTGCCTCGCGTGAAGTAGGAAGCCTGCGGATGATCCGTACCCGGAAGAGTCCGGTAGGGAATCGCGTCGCCATCCACATCCTTGTAACGGGCAAATCCGCCCAGCCGCGTCAGATCCTCTGCCGTTAGCACCTTGCCGCGGTTCAGTGGTTTTTCCGGATACTCGAACGGTTCGGACATCCAGTTGTTCATGCCGAGATCGAGATCCGATAGTACGAACACCGGGGTCTGCAGATGCTCGGTGAGATCGAATGCCGCCTGCGCAAACTCAAAGCACTCGCGCACGTTCCCGGGCAGCAGCATGACGTGTTTCGTGTCGCCGTGCGAGAGGTAAGCGATCGAGAGCAGATCGGCCTGCGCTGTGCGCGTTGGCAATCCGGTCGAAGGGCCTACACGCTGAATGTCAAAAATCACTCCCGGCAGTTCGGCGAAATAGCCAAGACCGGCAAACTCCGCCATCAGCGAGATGCCCGGGCCGGAGGTCGCCGTCATCGAACGCGCGCCCGCCCAGCCTGCGCCCAGAACCATTCCTACTGCAGCTAGCTCATCCTCAGCCTGAACAACGGCAAACGTCGCCTTACCATCCGGCTCAACGCGATACTTCTTCAGGTAATCGATCAGCTGCTCCACCACTGATGATGAAGGCGTAATGGGATACCACGTAATCACGGTGACGCCCGCGAACATGGCCCCCAGTGCGGCTGCCGCATTGCCATCGATGATGATCTTTCCATCGGTCGCGTGCATGCGCTCGAGCACAAAGGGATCCTGCTTGGTCAGCGACTCGCTCGCGTAGTTGTAACCTGCTTCAACCGCCGCCCAGTTCAGGTCCGCTGCCTTTTGTTTTTTGGCAAACTGGCGGCGGAGCGCGGTTTCGACGGCCTTCATATCGAGCGAGATGAGTTTTGCCACCACGCCAACATAGATCATGTTCTTCACCAGCTTGCGCAGCTTCGCTTCCGGGCAAACCGCCGCAGTGAGCTTGTCGAAGGGAACCGGGTAACAGACGACGTCGTCGCGATATTGTTTGAGATTCTGGGAATCTTCATAGATCGCAGCCGCGCCCGACGGCAGCGAAAGGATGTCTTCTCGAGCCGTCTCGGCATTCATCGCCACAAGAACGTCGATTTCTTTTTTGCGCGCAACGTAGCCATGTTTGCTGGCGCGAATGGTGTACCAGGTGGGCAGTCCTGCGATATTTGACGGGAAAAGATTCTTGCCGCTTACCGGAATTCCCATTCCGAAGATGCTGCGCAGCAGAACGCTGTTGGCCGACTGCGATCCCGAGCCGTTTACGGTTGCTACCTGAATATTGAAATCGTTTATGACCGGTTTCCGTGAAGCTCCGGAAATGTCTTCCTTCGTGCCTGGAGTGGGCTGCGCGGCGTCTACGCCTGCATTGCCCAAGGCAACGTCTCCTGTCGCCATTTGGCGGGATTCCCTTCGGATTGAATATCGAACGAACTTCGCTCTATCTGACTCTTAATTATAGCCATCACAGGGGAAGATGGCCGCGATTGGGGGACTCAACGGAGTAATTTACATTCAGGTAGCGCAAATCGAGCCCTGAACGGAGATTCCGTCTCAATTGCGCAAATCCGCCATCACGCGCGCGACTTCGGCTTGTCGCTCCGCATCAAGCGGCAATAGGGGAATCCGCGGACGGCCGCCGTAGTATCCATTTAAATCACAGGCATGCTTGATGCCGGGAATGCCCAGCTTGCCGCCTACCAGCAGCGAAGCCTCGATCACGCGCTGCTGCTTCTCCCGCGCCAGTTTAGGATCGTTATCCTTCCAGGCGGTGTAGATCTCCTGGCAGGCCTGTGGCGCGCACGCCGCCAGCGCCAGAACGCCACCGGATGCTCCTGTTTGCAGCGCATCCAGAAGGCCATGAGCCGACCCGTTCAGCACCTGGAATCCCACTTCCTTCTTCCGCGTCACCTTTACCTTGGGCAGTGGAGGCGCGACCGCGATCGCTGCAATCCCACCCAGCGTCTCAGCCGAGACGAAATTCTCCGGCGGAGTCATCGCCAGCATCATGCGGCTGGTGAAAGCCGTGAAGGTCTGAGTAACCATAATTTCCCGCCGCGCCGCGTCGCGTGTGGCGGCCACAATCTTTGTAATGCGCTCCGTGCTGCCGCTTGAATCTTTCAAGCCGATAATGTTCGGATGCTGCGCAAGCTCGGCGATCATATCAACGGGAAGATCATAGTGTGTAAACTTCGGGATGCTGTAAAGCACGACCGGCAACGGCGAGCGGTCCGCAAGCGCGCGATAGTACGTCAGGATCTCGATGCGCTCCATCTGCGGACCGTAATAGTGCGGCGTGCGCACCAGTACCGCATCGTACTGCTGTTCCGCTGCGAACTCAGCCAGCCGCAGAGTTTCCACGAGACTCTCCCGCGCCACGCCCGCCAGCAGAACCTTTTCTGCAGCCGCACTTTCACGCGCCACTCGGAGCACTGTGCGCGACTCCTCATCGCTCAGCATCACCGCTTCGCCCGTCGAGCCCAGCAGAACCAGTCCCGCGACCGGCGTGCGCGAGTAGCGCTCGATGTTATGTTCGAGCTTGCGCAGGTAAAGGCGTCCATCGGGATAGAACGGAGTTGTTACGGGCGGAAAAATTCCTTCGAGCAGCATAGCTTGATTGTAAGTCGGGTTCTTCCAATCCCAAAGGCTGCGATATAGTTCGCCCACAGTTCGCTCGCAGCTCACTTGTAGTGAAATGCGATAACCTTGCCTTAGGTTCTCATCACCAGAGTGACATTGCGAATCCGATCCATATTTCTACTTGTTTTCCTGGCTGCCTCTTTCATCCGTCCCGTCGACGCCGGTGAATTGAAAATCTCTTCAGCAGCACTCGAACGTACTCTCGACATGCAATTGTTCTCGAGAGATCAGGGCCGCTACTACCTGCGTGGAGACGCCTACTCAGCCTGTTCCGTTGTCGTCGATTCTCCCCATGTTACTTTTTCCGCTGAGCGTGTTCTGGTGCATGTCCATGTACACGCAAAGCTGGGCAAAGCCATGCACGGACAATGCCTGGGCATCGATCTTGCCCGCGATGTAGATGTTTCGATTGTTCCGGACGCTCAGGGCGAAACCATCGGTTTCCGCGATGCAAGGATTGAAAAACTCAGCGGATCGCGCGAGCTCGACATCATCCTGATGCCGTTCCTCAGTCGCAGCATTCCTTCGAGCATGAGAGTGAATGCTGCCGATCAGCTGCGGCAGTTGCTTTCAAAGTCGACTGAAACTACCGGCTACTCGATGACTCTCGACCGCCTGCTGATTCATTCGATGGCCGTGCAGACCAACGCGCTGGTGATCGATGTCGACGGCGATTTGAGCGTGAAGTAGAAAATCTATAGCATTTTCGGAATTACCATACCCCGTCCAAAGCGTGCCGGGCCGTCGCTCCCTGTTGGTCACGTCGACTTTAGATCTGTGGTTTCGAGATACACCGATTCCGAAAATGCGTTAGCGCGCGGCCTCGCCGGGAAACGGAACTGTCTGCTGCCCGATCACCTCGACGACCTGTGCGCGGAATGCATCGTAGTCGGGCGTACCTGAGAACATTCGATAGTCCATATGCACGTCTGCATCTTCACCTACCAGCTGAAACTGCCGCTGTCCCGCGGCCGCTTCATCGGGATGCGCCTTGGCCCAAGAATCCTCATCGAAATCATTGCTTTCGACGTCAATCTGCCACACGCGCTTGCCCTCCGCATTGCGGATAAGAAAGCGATAGTAGATGTGAAATTTATCTACGGGATGAAAATACTCAATCGCTTCGATCCGGTATTGCTTTACAGGAAACATCTCCAGCAGAAAACCCTTGGTCTGCATCGCCTCTGGAGCGTTCGTATCGTCATGAAGCTTGCGCAATATCTCGCGCTCCTTGTCTCGCTGCTCCTTTTTGCCGGCGGCGGCGTAAGCGGCCACGAGCGTGGTGTGAACCTTCCAGTTATTTGGATCGACCTCGCGTGTTTTTTCGGCATACTTCACGGCCAGATCGCTTTTGTACAAACTCAGGGCCGCTGTCGCTGCGAAGAGATTGGCGGCTGCATCGTTGGGATTCGCCTGCAACACCCGTTCAAAAATGTCGAGCGCCTGTTGTGGCTGATTGGCCTTGAGGGCAGCGAGCCCCTTTTCGGTTGTAGCGGCTATCGAGGGTTGGGTCTGTGCGGGGGGTGGCGTCTGCCCCGGAGCATCGATGCAAAAGAGCATTGCCATCGCAAGAAACAACGATGGCGCATGTTTACAAAGGGAAAATTTTCTTTTCATCCCAGGCACACACTCATACCCACAGCTAGCTATGCTGGCCGCTATGCTCGGGATTGGAGCCCGGTTCCGGAAAATCCGAGTCGTCGCCGTCCAGCCACTCACTGGTGTTGCGGTGCGGAAGCTGATCGGCAAGGTTACTGTGCAGATTCGTGCTCTCAGGCTTGTCGCCCGGGGATTGGCTTTCAACGGCGCCTTTTTTTGTGTCGCCATCGTGACGTGCGGCATATTTCATGGTCATGTCAGTCCCCATTTTCCGGCACCTGGATAGATGAATCGCTCTTTTGCCGGCTGCCAAATCAGCAGCCACACATGTTTTCCAGGCCTATTCCTTGTAGGCCGACGGCTTAGCGGCGGTGATGCGCACGCCCATGCCGTTCAGTTTGCTCCGCCCCTGCGCGGCTTCGGGCGTGTCTGGATAACGCTGAATCAGATTGCGCAGATCGCGAATGCCGGCCTCGCGCTGATTGGAGTCCAGCTCGGCCTGGCCCTTGCGCAGCTGTGCCGCCGCTGCTTTGGAACTGCCCGGGAATTGCTCCAGCACTGCATCGTAATTTTTGATCGCCGTTGGATAGTCGCCCTTCCGATAAGCAATCTCTCCCAGATAGAACTGTGCGTTTCCTGCCAGGTCGTCCTGCGGATAATACTTGACCACATCGCTGAATTCGCCGACGGCTACGTCATATTTGGCGCCGGTATAGTCTCGCAGGCCGCTCTGGTAGAGATCATCAACCGGGGGCGCCTGCGATTGTGCCGGAGCCAGTGGGGCAGCGGATTGCTGGCCAGGTTGCGGTGCAGCTCCCTGAACAGCGCCGGGTTGAGTATTCACGTTCTGCAGTTGCGACTGGATATCCTGGAGCGCCTTGTCCATCTTTGCAATGCGCGACTTCAGTTCGTCGACCGAGTCGTGTACTCCCTGAATCTGGCCTGAGACCTGATCAATTTTGCCGCCGGATGCGTTCTGCGCGTCAAGCTGTTGCTGCAGCGTGGTCATAGCCTGGGACATCCGGTTCACGTTGTCGGCGGTTTGCTCGACGAGGTGTTGAAGCACACCCATGCGCTCGTCGTTCGTCTGTTGCAGGTGTTGCAGCATGTCCTGGAGCGTTTGCACCTGGGTTTGCAGTTGGATCATCTCTTTCGAGACGGCGTGGGCTGGCCGCGCGGAGACAAGAAGCAGCAGCGCAACGGCAGCCGAAACAGAGATAAGGTTCTTCCGCATAATTCCAGTCTCTTGAAGCCCGTATCGGCGCTCCGGTTAGTTCTGAAAGAACGGCGGCGAAGATGCGGTTGCCGCAACTATCGCCGCCGTTGTTAGTTTACTTGTCAATCGAGAATTGCGCGCGGCGATTTAACTGCCAGCAAGCCTCGTTGGACTCGGTGCAGAACTGCTTTTCCTTTCCGTAACTCACCGTACGCAGACGATCGGGGCTCACTCCCCCGGTTACTAGTGCCTGTTTGGCAGCATTGGCGCGATTTTCGCCAAGTGCCAGGTTGTATTCCGTCGAGCCGCGCTCATCGGCAAAGCCGCCGATGACGACTTTCAGCGACGGATGCTGATTGAGAAAACTCGCATTCTGCGAAAGGAGCGGCTGCGCGTCGCTGCGGATATCGTAGCTGTCGAAGTCGAAGAAAATATCCTTCACATTTTCATGGAAGCTGGCGTCAGTCACATCCGATTCAGAGATGTGGCTGGCCACCGGCGGAGGAGCGTTGACCGTTACCCTCGCCGTCGCATCAGCCGATCCGCCGTCGCCGTGAGCAATCAGGTGGTAGTTCGTTGACTCCGTTGGCTGGACAGTTTTTGTCCCGGCGCTCGGTACCGCGCCGATGCCTTCGATCGAAACGTCGCTCGCATCTGTTGTGCGCCAGGATAGAACCACGCTACCGCCCTGATTGACGACGCTGGGCGTTGCCGTTAGCGTTGCCGTGGGTGCGGGGCCCGAAGTCTTCATTGGCGGTGGTGGTGGCGGTGGGGCAGCTTTTTTACCGCATCCAGCGACAACAAACAGGGTGGCCATACCGGCCGCGAGAATCAGTGATTTGGGATGCCAGCGTCTACGAAAATCGAATTGCACAGTCTCCTCCTTGGGAGTTATATTTTTCGACCGCTCATGGGCCGTGTGTGATTCCACCAAAGCAGAGCAGGAGAGGAATCTCCTGCCTGCCGTCCATCGTAAACCCTTACTTCCAGCTCCAGTTCGGCATGGCGTTCCATCCTCCATGCGTCAACTGCTGCTGCTCGGTGCCGTCGGCCAGCATGGACCAGATTTCCATGTGTCCATCCTGCTGTTTGCGCTGGAAGACGATGTGCCTCCCATCAGGCGACCATGAGGGGAAATCGTTCGCGCCGACCTCGTGCGTTAACTGAACCCAGCGCTTGCTGGCGATGTCCATAATGTAGATGTCCTGACCACCGGGCGCACCTGGGCCATACTTGCGATCCCACGCGAATGCCAGAAATTGACCATTGGGAGACCATGACGGCGACGTTGCATAGCCGCCATCGGTCATGCGCTGCACATTGGCGCCGTCTGAATCCATGATGTAAATCTGCGGTAGGCCCGACCGTCCGCTCACCCACGCAATCTGCCCATTCGATTTCGGATTCCACACTGGCGACACATCCGGCCCGCGAAACGCCGTCACCCGGTGCAGCCCGCCTCCGCTGGCATCGGTGGTGTAGATTTCGTTGTCCCCGGTCACGCTCGAGGAGAACGCAAGCTTGCCGCCATCGCTCGACCACGCCGGAGAAAGCGTGGTTCCCGCCGGAGACTCAAAGCTGACCGGGCGGCCCAGCTCGAGCGAATACATGCGGATGGACCAGCCGTCCTTGCCCAGCGAAGAGAAGGCAACGCGCGAGTTGTCCGGCGAAACGCGGGGCGAAAGGGAAATAGAACCCAGGTGCGTCACCGCATGCTGGTTCTGCCCGTCATAATCCATTGCCCAGATTTCTTTGCTGCCGGTGCGATTCGATACGAAGTAGATCTTTGTCTCGCTTATGCCGTTGAGTCCGCCGCCAAGACGCAGGATGATCTCGTCCGCAAAGTGATGGGCAATCTGGCGGGCATTTTCTTCTGAAGCCGTATCGGCATACTGCTTGCCGAGAACCTGCGGAGACTGCGCATTCTTGGTATCGAACAGAAAGCCCATCACGTTCACGTGTCCGTCATTCACCGCGAGAGACCCGAAGGCCACCATCTCAGCGCTCGACGGCGCTGCAGACCACGCCGAGAGATTGATCTCCTGTGGTCCGCCCGGAGTCTGCGTCGGCGACATGCTCTTCGAAACCATGTCGAAGACGCCTGCATTCTTCAGGTCGTTATAAAGCGTCGCATCGAAGACCGTCTTGAGCGGCGCAGTTTGCGGATCGCCTGATCCTGCCTTGAAATCGGCCGCGGCCAGACGCATCTTCTGCACGCCGAGATTCGTTCCCGTGCGAACCCAGTCCTGCGCCTGGAGGTACGGAGCGGTGACGAGGGCGATTCCAATAAGAAAAAAAAGAAAGCGCGAGCTGGAGAGTAAGAGCTTTTTGCTGCTTATGGTCATTCTTCCGTCCTGGAGACAATAATGCGGCTCTCCGGACAGGCTTCCGCGTGTCCAGATCTTCGTGGATAGCCAATCCGATAGCCTATCCGCAGATGACGCCGTCCTTGGCACTTCGTTCGGGGCAATTTGCGCATGCATCTGTCAATTTATGGATTTGGCTCCTCACAATAATAAGACACAGAAAGCGTGCTTCCGTTATAGCCGGGCGGCAGGGGACCGTATGTATCAGTCCGCTGTACGGCGCGCAGGCAGGAGGAGTCGAGAGTTGGCGAGCCGCTCGGTTGTGCGATGCGAATCTGGCTCGGCGATCCATCGCGTGAGATCACGAATGTCACATACACTCTCGCTCCAGCTGGCGTTCCCGGAGCCACCTCCCGCTCCAGCCAGTTCTGCGCAGTCTTCCTGCGGATGACATCCACGTACCATGGAAACCGCGACCCAAAATCTCCCCCACTGACGTTGACGGGACTGTTCAGCCCCGGGTTGCCTGCCTGGGAATGCGGAATCTGTGTAGCCGGAGCCTCGCCATACTGTGCGCGATTCTGCAAAGGCTGTGGTTGCGCATGTTTCGGCGAAGGTGGCGCCTGCTTTTTCTCTGGATTTTTCTTGTCAGGCTGTTTCGCCGGAACGGGAATCGCATCAGGTTGCGGTACCGGAGTCGCCTGGGGTTGCGGCGGCGCGGGAGCAGGTGAAGGCTGTTCGGTGGCCAGCACATTGGGCGTTGGCGGAGCTTCCTGCGGCAGTGGAATCGTGGGAGCTGAGCTCACCAGCGTCGCCTGGATCGCGCCTGGCGCCCTGTCGTCGCCCCACTCCACTCCGTGCAGGTGCCCGAAGATCGCCAGAAGTGCAACCGCCGCAATGACACATACGTGCAGCAGCAGCGATCCCGCCATTGGTCCGCCGAATCGTTCGCGTTCGAGCTCGATTGTTTCCCTCGTAGCCATACCCCGCTTCTCCGGCTACTTTGCGGCCCCAGAGCCTTTGGAAGCTCCGTTCTGAATGGGCTGCGTCACAATGCTGATGTTCGTGATCCCGGCCTGCTTCACCGCATCCATCACCGATGCGAACGCGCCGAAGGGAACGCGCTCATCCGCCTCCACATAAATCACCTGGTGCGCTGGATCTACGCCGGGCTTTGCCAGCCGCGAAGGCAGATCGCTGAGGTTCACCGGTTTATCGCCGAGAAAAACTTCCTGATCGCGATTGATGATCACCACCATGCGCTGTTCGGTGATTTCCTTCACCGTTTTCGTCTTGGGAACCGCAACCTCGATACCCGACTGCAGAACGGGAGCCGTCAGCATGAAGATGACGAGCAGCACCAGCACCACGTCCACAAGCGGAGTAATGTTGATCTCCGCAAGCGAGGTCTGCGTATGGCCGTTTCTATTTGTGAAGGCCACGTGCGGCCTCCCTTTCAACAGGGTCCTGGTTGGGCATCAGCGCCACCTCTTCCATGCTGTTCAGCAATTCGCGCCCAAAATCGTCCATGCGCGAGGCAAACATGCGCAAGCGGCCGGTGAACTGGTTGTAGGCTATGACCGCCGGAATGGCGACCACCAGCCCCGCGGCGGTCGTAATCAATGCCTCTGAAACGCCGGGTGCGACGGCGCGAAGCGTTGCCGCCCCAGCCGTGCCAAGTCCATGAAAGGCGTCCACAATACCCATGATGGTTCCAAACAAGCCGACGAAAGGAGAGATCGCCCCGATAGTCGCCAGCCATGTCAGGCGGTTCTCCATCATGGTGAGTGATTCGCTCGCAGCAGTCTGCGCTGCGCGCTCCAGCGCCGTAATATTGCGCGGAGGACCATATCCGCCCGTCTGGCGGCGGTAAGTCTCATAAACCTCGTCGAACACATTCACTAGCGGACTCGGCTTGAACTGTTCGCTGACCGCCGCGATCTCCTGCAGACGGGTCGCCTTGCGGAAAGCGCGCAGAAACCGCCTGCTCTGGGTGTCTGCACGACGGAAGTTCGACCACTTGCCCAGAATGATCGCCCACGACCACAGGCTGGCGATGAGCAAAATGGCCAGCACGGCAATGGCAATCGG
>DATAQX010000046.1:0-3689 GCA_036264455.1 Silvibacterium sp.
CCACCGGCCGCAACATCCACAACATCCGCGAATGGATCATCCGCAACTGCCCGACGCCACTCGGCACCGTGCCGATCTACCAGGCGCTGGAGAAGGTCGGCGGGGTCGCCGAGGACCTGAACTGGGAGGTGTTCCGCGACACCCTCATCGAGCAGGCCGAGCAGGGGGTCGACTACTTCACGATCCACGCCGGCGTCAGGCTGCCGTTCATCCCGCTGACGGCGAAGCGCGTCACCGGCATCGTCTCACGCGGCGGCTCGATCATGGCCAAGTGGTGCCTGGCGCATCACCGCGAAAACTTCCTCCACGAGCACTTCGAAGACATCTGCGAGATCATGCGCGCCTACGACGTGTCGTTCTCGCTGGGCGACGGCCTGCGTCCCGGCTCGATCGCCGACGCTTCTGACGAGGCGCAGTTCTCAGAGCTCAAGACGTTGGGCGAGTTGACGGCGAAAGCCTGGGAGAGCGATGTGCAGGTCATGATCGAAGGCCCAGGCCACGTTCCGCTCGACAAAATCAAGGAGCAGGTCGACAAGGAAGTGGAGTACTGCTTCGGCGCGCCTTTCTATACCATGGGCCCGCTGGTCACCGACATCGCGCCCGGCTACGACCACATCACCAGTGCCATCGGCGCAGCCATGATCGGCTGGCACGGAGCCTCCATGCTCTGCTACGTCACGCCCAAAGAACACCTCGGCCTGCCGAACGAGAAGGATGTGAAAGACGGCATGATCGCCTATAAGATCGCCGCCCACGCCGCCGACATTGCCCGCCACCGCCCCGGCGCGCAGGATCGCGACGACGCCATCAGCTACGCCCGCTATACCTTCGACTGGGAGAAGCAGTTCGCGCTCTCGCTCGATCCCGAAACCGCCCGCTCCATGCACGACGAGACGCTGCCTGACGACTACTACAAGGAAGCCGCCTTCTGTTCCATGTGCGGCCCGAAGTTCTGCTCCATGAACTGGTCGAGCAAGGTAGACGAGTTCAACAGGCAGGTCCACGGCCTCGAAAAGAAGGACCTCAGCGAACTGGTCGTACTGCAGGCGCAGCAGTTGGCAGCGAAAAGCTAGCCGAGAATTCCCGCCTGCAGGCGGGCTCGCCGGCAACCTATGGACTTGCACTGCAATCTCATAGCGGGTATACCGGAACACGGTCAGGAAAGGAACGCATCATGAACGCACTCAAGTTTTGGGCAGTCTTCGCCGTAGGAGTAGCTGCAGGTGCAGCCGTAGCTCTCATCTATGCCCCGCAATCTGGAGCCAAGACCCGCCGTCAGCTTCGCCGTGGCCTGGAAGACGCAGGAGACTATCTCAAGGATGCGGCCGACACACTCGGAGATCATGCCCAGAAATATGTGAAGCGTGGCAAAGACATCGTCGACGATGTAGTCGATTCGGCCTCGAACGCCGTAAATACCGCGAAGAAGGCTATTCAGACCTAGACGATTTGCAAAGTTGTTTTTCCAGAAGTCCCGATCCGCGATCGCCGGAGCGCATTCTTCGCGCGCTGGCTGGCCTGGCTCCTTGACCGAAAGTGGAGAGCATGCGAACTGCAGGGTAACTGCCCTGTTTCGCTACAAAGTACCCCTCGTGTAGTTACTTGGGACACCTCTCTGACCATTCATATCTGCTTGATGAAAATTGATGATCGATTCTGCTGATTTCGCTGCTAGGATAAGCCGAGTTATCACCAAATTGTCATCACGGTTGTGGATAGGTACTGGTCTTTGCAACAAATGGAGAGAAGGTTTTCGTCCCTGGTAGTTTGTTACGCCCTTCTCGCAGCTCTTGCTGCTGGATTTCTGGTTTATGCTCGTCTGGATTTTCTGTCTCACCCCTCGGATTGGTTGAGTCTGATACCCAGCATGATGTCGAGGCTGAGGCATGGATCATTTCCTGCCCATAATCTCCTTGCATCCCAGGTGATTGCCAGCGCCAGGGTCGCGGCATCCGTCCTGCGGGAACGAATGCACACTACTTGGTTTTTCGTTGACGTTTTTGCCGCTGTCTGGCTCACATCCCTGCTCTGGATGTCGATAGAAAGGCGCTGTCGTCAGCTTAGTTTCAGCCTGCAGGAGGCATATTGGATGGGATGGATTAGTTTGTCGGTTTTCTCAACGGCAGTCTTGTATGGTTTGGGAACCAACGGCCTGCTCGCACGGCGTTTTCCAAAGATTGTGCCCGTTTCAGATATGTTAGCCATGGGGTTCATGCTGGCGCTTCCCGTTGTAGCATGGTCCAGATTGCATCGTCAGCAGGAAGATGGAGCAGCGTCAGATCGCGGCGAACGCCCCATCCCGTCTCACTGGCCTGTAGGGATCCTCGGCTTGAACGACGAAGAGTCGAGCGCGCGGTTGATCGATAATTTCGACAAACTCGAAGTTGCCCCGATCGACCTGTTGCCGGCTGTTCAGTTTTTTCATTCCGAAGCTCCCGCCGAACAACCGAAGGAAGCCCCGGTAAAGGCGACTGCCCCTGTAAAGGCGACAATAGACCGATTGATTGAAAGCGCCGAATTGCCGGTACCCGTCCAACCTCCTGCCGCAGCAGTTCCGGCTTTGGACACCTCCGCTTCATCGCTGACCACTCTGCCTGTTGAAGGAGAAGCAGCAAAAGGTATTGACGGCTTCCGCGAGCATTTGTCCGTTTTGAACGGAAGCTGGCAGCGCATCGAGATGATCCGCGAAGAGATAGACCACTGGTTCGAACAGCGGCGGCAACAGGCCCTAGCGCATCTTGAAACACATCCTGGGATGCGCAGTTCCAGCCTCGCTATGGAAATATTCCAGGATTTTCCGAATGAAAAGCTCGCCGCAGTAGATGCGCAATGGGAAGAGATTCGCAGGGCCGCGCGTGAGATCAGCCGCTGGTTTGAAGACATTCCACAGCCGGATCGCGCCAATTGAACCCTCACGGTCCAATGACCGCGGTTCAGCTGGACGTTAGCCGTCCTGACGCTCGGCGGCCATCGCGTAGCGGTCTTTATATGCGTGTCGGCGCCACAACAGCCCTGCTTGGATTGTCAGCTCTGTCAGCTGTTCGGTTCGCCTCGGCCTCCTTCGATGATGCCAGCCTTCCTATTGGAAACGTGGCTACTCCAGACGGCATCGTCTCCGGGACGGTCCGCATCACCGGAGCTCGCTTCGCTTTCTACAGCGGAGATCGCTTCGAATCCACCACTCGGGATCTTGCAGTTAACTTTACAAGTGGCGGCTCGCTGATCCTTTGTCCGCATTCCCAGGTCCAGATCCTGGCTGCAAATCACAGCAGCGGCATCATGCTTGCCTTTCAGGAGGGCGGTTCTCAGGAGCCGTTTCCTGTGCATACCAACGATGTGGTGATGACCCCGGACTGGCGTATCGAGATGCTGGGAAATGTACATGAAGGCGACACCGGCGTCCTGCAGGTGTCCACAAGCCGTCGCGGAGATCTCTGTCTTGCCGGTAACGTCCAGTCCGGCGCGTACTTCCGTGTCAGCCAGCTTGTTGGAGACGCCACATTCAATATCCCCGGGCAAAGCAGCGTTCGGCTTGCCGATGGACACATGGAAAACACTGCCGGGGGATGCTCCTGCGAAGATGGCCCTCCGACGGGCGCTGCCCATGAAACTTCATCCGCCCCTGCTCCCCCGCCGCTTGCAGCGATGACTTCCAGTACCGTTTCGGGAACGCCAACAGACTCCGGTGC
>DATAQX010000114.1:0-9565 GCA_036264455.1 Silvibacterium sp.
GTCCCAGTAGTTCACGGAGATGTTCTTGTGTGGGGTGGACCGGCACGATTGAGGTATCACGGCGTGATGCCGCTCAAGGACGGGGTTCATCCTTCAACGGGCAGATACCGCTTCAATCTCACATTCCGCAAGGCAGCGTAAACGGCGATTGCAAAGCAAGATACCGAGTGTTCTGCGCAAATTATAGGCTAGGTTTAGAGGGTAGAGGCGCTGCACGTCTCCAACTGTTCGTAGTGACCAAGAAAGAAAGAAAACAACAAAGCTATCGCAGGTCGTTGGTTCACCGAATTCCGGGGTGCCACGTGGCGGGGGCAAATCTCTCGGCCCGGCAGAAATGTCGATTCGATCTACTCGCCCACCTCGTTGTGAGGTGCTTTCAATCACGCCAAGTTTTGGTGGATAATTCACTTAGCGTGATGCTGCTATCGGAGATCTCACCGGCCTGGCTCGCGATGCGAGCTGTTCTCAACAAACTGTGGAAGCGCCGCTATTCAGGGTTAATATTTGTGTGCCTGGTTGGGGCCGATATTTGTTTATATGGGCAGAGCGATCTAGGACGTCAGGCTTTACAGCTGATGCAAGCGGGGAGATTCCACGATGCTGAGCTGATATGGCGTCAACTGGAACAGCAGGACCCCAAAAACGCTTCGATCCATAGCAACCTCGGGGTTACGCTTGCGCAACAAGGCCAATTCGAGATGGCTAAGGCCGAATATCGCAAGTCACTGGCCTTACAGCCACACCAGCCGGAAGTTGCGTTCGACCTGGGAATTGCCGAGTTCAAGCAGGGACATTTTTCCGCAGCGATACCGGAATTTGAGTTATTAGCAAAGGAAAAGCCGGAGGATCCTCGCAGCACAGCGCTTCTCGGGATGAGCTATTTTGGGCTCCGCCAATATGCCAGGGCCACTCCGTATTTGCAGAAGGCTCTCCAGAGCGATTCTTCCAACCTCGAGCTGCACAATGTCGTTGCGCAGAGTTGTTTATGGAGCCACCAGTACGACTGTGCCCTGACCGAGTTCAAGAGCATTCTTTCCGTCAACCCGGACGCGGTCCAGGCACACATGCTGCTGGCCGAGGCGCTCGACGGCATGGACAAGACAGACGATGCGATCAAGGAGCTTGAGGCTGCGGAACGCATCTCGCCGAATGAACCGGTACTCCACTTCGAGCTTGGTTATCTCTACTACAAACAGCGGGATTACGATCGAGCGTCGCCTGAACTGCAGCTCGAGGTCAAGAATAATCCGGGCTATGCACAGTCGTACTTATACCTTGGCGATATTGCGCTGCACACCAATGATGACGCAGCGGCTGAACCGTTGCTGGAAAAGGCGATTCAACTGCAAAATGAAAACCGGCTGGCCTATTTCGATCTCGGTTGCGTCTATGCCGATCAGCACAGAAATCAGGAAGCCCTAGCCGCTCTCCAACATGCCGTCAAGCTGGACCCCACGCAACCGGATGCACACTACCGGCTGGCGCGGCTATATTCGCAGCTTGGCCAGAAGGAAAAAGCCACACAGGAATTCGCCAAAACGAAGGAACTGCATACCAAAACGGAAGACACACTCATCCAGAAGGTATCCGGGGAAGGCGCCGTGCAACAGTAGACGGCACTCCTTGAACAGGGAGCTATGATTCAAGAGAAACACGGCAGCCCCAACCTGAAATGAACAAAGCAACGACCCACATTTCGCGCCGCGATTTTCTATGGATGTTGACTACATCGACGCTGGCCATGGGTCAGGGCGTAACTACTCGAAATCTGAAGCCGCTGCCCAGAGGGAAGCCATCGGGCATTCCGTTTCTTGCCCATTTTACTGACGTTGCTTCCCAGGCTGGACTAACTATTCCGATCGTCTACGGCGGACTTAAGCATAAGAGCTACATCATTGAGACGGTGGGTTGCGGTGTCGCATTTCTGGACTTTGACAACGATGGATGGCTGGATATCTTCGTATTGTGCGGCACCCGGATGGATGCGCCTGTTCCGGATTCCAGCAATCGCCTTTACAAGAATAACCGGGACGGAACATTTACCGATGTCACGGAAAAGGCGGGATTGCTCCGCACAGGCTGGGCCAGTGGAGTAACTGTTGGGGACTATAACAACGACGGTTTCGAAGATATCTTTGTCACTTATTACGGCCAGAATGTTCTTTACCGCAACAATGGGGACGGTACATTCACCGATGTCACACAACAGGCAGGACTAATCTATGACGGCAATTCTCGTTGGGGATCAGGCTGCACTTTTCTCGACTACGATCGCGATGGGCACCTCGATCTCTTCGTTGCCAACTACGTTGACCTCCATCTGGATCGGTTACCAAAGCCCGGAGCAAATCCTTACTGCAATTTCAAAGGCGTAGCAGTCAACTGTGGACCGCGCGGGTTGCCCATGCCGCGGAATTACCTCTACCGGAATCAAGGTGACGGGACGTTTCGCGATGTGTCTCAGGAGAGCGGCATCGCCAAGGCGCAGCGCACTTACTCAATGACCGCGGTAGCCGCTGACTTCAGTAACGACGGCTGGACGGATCTCTACGTGGCGTCCGATTCGACCCCAAGCCTTCTGTTCCGGAACAAACATAACGCTACCTTCACGGAGGAGGGCGCGGAACGGGGTATCGCCTTCAGTGCGGACGGCGCCGAGCAGGCTGGCATGGGCATCGCAGTTGGCGACTACAACCTGGATGGGAATCTCGATATTTTCAAGACCCATTTCTCTGACGATACCAATGTGCTCTATCGCAATGATGGAGGCGGTAACTTCACCGATGTAACCATTCCCGCCGGTTTTGGCGTGGAAACCCGGTACATCTGCTGGGGAGCTGGGTTCGCCGATCTCGACAACAACGGCTGGCCAGATCTGGCCGTCGTTACCGGCTCCGTTTACCCGGAAGTCGAAGCGGAGTTTCCAGAATACCCTTTGAAGACACCGCGGTTCATCTTCCGGAATCTCGGCAACGGGAAGTTCGAAGAGTTAATAGAAGAAGCAGGGCCGGGAATTGCGGCAGCCCATTGCAGCCGGGGATGCGCCTTCGGAGATTTCGATAATGACGGTGACGTCGATATGGTGATCATCAATCTGAACGAGCCGCCGTCCCTCCTTAGAAACGATCTCACTGGCGGTCTGAACTGGCTAAAGGTGGTGCTTGTCGGCACTAAGTCAAACCGAAGCGCAATTGGATCGAGGGTTGTGGCCAGATATGGCGGAAAGATTCAGGCACAGGCGGTTATGGGGCAGTCGAGCTTTTATTCGGTGAACGATCGCAGACTCCATTTCGGATTGGGATCGAGCACACACGTCGATCTCGAGATTCACTGGACCAACGGCCTGATCGAGCGCTTTCCTAGTGTTCAGGCCAATCAGTTGGCAACGATCAAAGAAGGTCAGGGAATCTTTCTGTCCTCACTGCCGGGCTTTAAGGGCCAATCGACCGAAACGCAGCAGAATTCCCGCAAATAAAAAGGGCGTCATGGCAATAAACCATAGCGCCCCCCTGCAATACGCAAGTTGGGAGGTCAGAAGTGGAACTTCGCACCGAGCTGCAAGGTGCGAGGATCGTAGGCAGAAGTCACCTGCCCGAAGTTCGCGTCCGTAGAGCCGAAATCGATGTTTTGAAATTGCGTGTGGTTGAAGGTGTTGAAGGACTCAAACCGAAGTTCAAAGGCCGTTCCTTCGCTATTGAGAGGGATGGTTTTGAACAGGGCCGTATTGAAGTTGAAGAGTCCCGGCAGCACAACTGCGGATTTTCCGGCGCTGCCATAACCTTGATTCGGGCCGCCATTCCAGGGAGCAACTGGACTTGCGAAGGAGCTCGTGCTGAACCATTCGGTCCGTTTCTTGGGGTATGTCACCTTGGCCACCTGGTCCGGACGGTTGCTGGGGTTGTTGCCGCCGGCCAGACCAAGGACGTCGGTGCCGTTATAGTTAAGGGGTTGCGGCGTCCCCGATTGCGCAAACACCACGCCGGAGATCTGCCAGCCTCCAAGGAACCCTCGTGCCCACGCGTTGCCGCCGCGAGCGAAGAACGGCAGATCATAGATGTAATTTGCGTTGAAGATGTGACGCCGGTCGAGCGCCCCTGATCCATAGTCATACGCGATGTTGAATGGATTCGTGACCCCGTTGAGGTCGAAGCTCACATCATCGAGAGCATGAGAATAGGTGTAGGCCAGTTGCAGAGAAAGCCCATGCCGGTTATCCATGCGCAGACCTACCTGGAGTGAGTTGTAGTTGAAATTAGCTTGATTCTCTTCCTGCTCAATATTGCTGAAGCCGGGAAAGATTCGATACAGGTTGGCGTTCAGTTTTCCGCTGGCCACCCCCTCCCGAAGATCGTAAGGGTGTGAAGGATTGTTTGGATCCATCAAGGGTAAGGTATTGATCTGCCGGCCATTGCTCTGAACCCAGCCCGTAGACCCGGCATACTGGATTACCGCGATGACCGATGGGGCAATCTGCCTTTGAATTCCCAGACTGAACTGTGCTGTCCCCGGAGGCCTGTACTCGTACTGCAGGTTGGTAAGCGTGGAGGGAAAGGTTTCAGATGTTGTTAATCCAGTCAAAGCGCTGGTGTTGGGATTGGAGAAGTAAATATTGGTGGCCGAAGGCTGATACGCAAAGGGCGGATTTAAAGCAGCGTTATATACATCGTTGCCCTGAACACGCTCAAAGAACAGTCCAACGCCTCCCCTGACAACCGTCCTTCCATTTCCAGAGAGATCGTAGGCAAAACCGACTCTCGGTTCCCAGGTGTTGTACCTATTCTGGACTACTCCACGTGGAAAGCCATTGGCCCCCGCCACCCTGATGCCATTGAGATAGAACGGCTGGCCGTTGAAATCCGTGAGCGAAGCTGGGTTTAGGGTGCCGTCCGGGTTGAGAGGATAAGCCAGAGACCGGTTGTAGTCGGCCGGAACAAAATTCGCGAACTCGTTATTTCGCTCAAAGGCATGCGGCATTGCGTCGTAACGAATACCGAGGTTGAGAGTCAACCGGGGAATGACGTGCCAGTTGTCACTAATGTAGAAGTTATAGTTGTTATTGACCCAATGCTTGCCGGCCAGATATTGCAGCTGCGTAAAGGACGCCGCGTCGCCGAGCAGGTAATTCACATACGAATCGCCGGAAAACGCATTCGAGTTGAAATCGGCAGTCCCTTGGGTGTTTGCCTGCAGCTGCTGGTTCTTGGGGTCGTGCAGCCAGCTAAAGCCGAACTTCCACTGGTGTACCCCTCTGGCCCACGATAGATCATCCCGGATCTCATAGCCTTCGTAGGAGTTTTTCCAGGGAAAGTAGCTGGAACTCCAGGTTGTGTTGTATGGCGCTCCCAGGCCAATCTCAGGCATCCGCGTCTCGAAATTATTGGCGAGCGGGAAGAAACTTGTAGCCGACCATCCGGATGGCTGCGCAAAGATGCCGACAGGATTCAGATGAATCGTATTGCCGCTATAAAGAAAGGCGGTTTCGTTGAGCAACGAGGGTGAAAACGTCTGAGTGAGTTTGACTGTTGCCGACCACGATGGATTGAGCATCGCTGTGCCCACGGTTGGATATGTACCGTCGCTCCAGAGGGGTGGGAAGTACGACTGAGTGACCCCGTCATGGAGATAATGACCCATCAGCTGTAACTTGTTATTGATGGTGTGGTCGATGCGAACCACCTGTTCATCGACATTGGTTGGTTGAGGAATGGACGAAATGAATTGATCGGTGCCAAAGTTCGGCCTAGGGAAGGTGCCTGCGTTCAGCTGGAGGACCGCGTTCGGGTCGATTAGCTCTTTCGGGATAACGTTATTTGGAAAGGGTTGTCCCGGGGTTAAACTGCGTTCGCCATAAATTGCCAGCTTGGCGGGATCAGTGGTTACGGGAACAATTGGGATCGATCCGTTGGATGGAGGGGTATATGTCAAATCTTGGCCGGCTGTCGGGAAATTGTCGTCTGCAATGGTTCTCACAATCGAAGGAGAACTTCCTTGAATCAGCCTTCTCCACTCTAAATTCACAAAAAAGAATGTTCTCTTGCGTTCGTTGTTATACACATGCGGAATAAACAATGGGCCGCCGATATTGCCGCCGAATTCATTCAGGCGGAACTCCGGCCGTCGCTGGCCCGCAAGGTTGGTGAAATAATTGTTGGCGTCGTAGGCTTCGTTCCTGTTGAAATACCATAGCCCTCCGTGGAAGTCATGGGCGCCAGTCTTGATCACCATCAGGATGGTTCCGCCTGATCCGATGCCGTATTCAGGCCCGTAGTTGGAGTCGAGGGTCTGGAACTGGGCGAGCGCATCGATCGACGGCAGGGAACTGAAGCAGCCGCCGCAGCCACGATCGTTCAGTTCGCCTCCATCCAATAGGTAGATGTTGTGGCTTACGCGTGTCCCGTTGAAGCTGATGCTGTTGGCTGATGTCAGAGCATTCACACCGCCAAACGACGGCAAGGTGTTGGATACTCCCATACCCAAAGCAGCAAGAGCTGTCACATTGCGGCCGTTGGTTGCCAGTTGGGTCACCTGCGCGCCGGTGATCAGGGTGCTGAGCTCATTGGTCTCCGCTTGGACCTGCAGAGTGTCGGCCCGGACGGTGACCGTCTGTCCCTGGCTGCCGACAGCGAGGGAAATGTCCTCCTTCAGGGTCTGATCGGTATTCACGGTAATGTTTGTCCTGGTGTATGTCTGAAAACCCGGTGCCGAAGCGGCAAGCGTGAATTGACCCACGCCTACATTCGCGAAGACATAGATGCCCGAGCTGTTCGACGTCTCTGTTCTCACCTGGCCTGTTGCGGGATTGGTAAGAGTAATCGCGACATTCGGAATCACCGCGCCAGTGGCGTCCAGCACCGTACCAGTGATGGTTGCGTTTTCCTGAGCCGACGCAGTGGCCGTCAGCATAAGAATCGACCCGAACACCGTTGCCAACAGAATTAAAGATCGATACATCACATCCTCCTGATATTTAGCAACTGTCGTTAAAGCACTTAAAGCTGCCAGCCGGAATCTTGGTGGTCGGCCTGGTTCCGGTCGGGACAACGCGTGCTTGTAATACCTCTGGGTGATGGAAACGTTTTCTTTCCTAAGCCAATAATCGATTTTCTGAGCATGTCCTGGCCCATCAGCCCTTGCTATGGATCCCGTTGGTATCTGGATCGTTCTGCAGAGGGGGAAAGGGTGGGTAAAGGTTTACTCGGCGGGAATATTAGTACTCAGGGGAGCAACTGTCAAGCACCATGAGAATTCGCATCACGAGATCCCCGCAGAGCAAACCAATAACCGTAGTTCACCTCGGGATCAGGTGTAAACCAGCTCCGGCAAGCGAAGGGTATACGAAAGCGAGACGGTCGCTGCCGCACTGTTGAATTTGCACTCGCGACAGGAACATGATGAAGCGAGCTAGTAAAATTGCCGGATAGTAAAGTCAGGTCCATCACGAATGATTCATACAAGTTGCGGCCGTCATCTGAGATCAGGAGCCGTCGGACTTTTTGGTAGTGCTCTCGTTGTCATTGGGATTCTGACAAGCGTGTCGATCCCGGTCGCGGTTGCGCAGCAAGCTTTTTCGCAGCAATCGGACGGAATCACGATCCAGGGGATTGTCCTCGACTCTGCCAACAAGCACGTTGGCAACGCGTTAGTGAGGCTTGAAAAGCAAGGCGCTCCAAACCCTGTAGAGACAAGAACGAACGCGTCAGGCATCTTCACGTTTTCGGCCCTCGGAACCGGTAGCTATATAATCAGCGCGGAGAAATCAGGGTTTCATAGTCGCGCCGTTGCTGTCGTTGTATCGTCGCAGGGAAATCAAAATCAGATCGATCTGGTCCTCGAAGCTTCGAAGATAGCCCAAACAGATTCCAGCGCATCTCCGCCGTCTTCGGCCGAGGTCATGGAATTTGCCGATAAGCCGAATTTCACAGTGGCCGGAGTCACCGATTGGACCGCCGTGGGCGGGCATGGATCGGATTCCATTTTGCGAACCAGCGAAGATCTTTCGCGCGAAACCCTCACGCTCAAACCGGATGTTTCGCGAGACAGCGCATCAGCTTTCACCGACAGCGCAGGTACGGTGAATGAATCCGAGAGCAAGCTGCGCGTGGCTCTTGCCAGCGCTCCCGGGAGCTTCGAGACAAATCATCAGCTCGGCGAATTCTATCTCCACGCTGGCAGACATCGGGAGTCTATTCCACTGTTGCAGACGGCATATCAGATCGATCCCGCGAACAGTGGCAATGAGTATGATCTGGCGCTGGCTTACAAAGAAAATGGAGATTTCTCGCTGGCCCGTGAGCACTTCCAGAAATTGCTGACACGTAAGGACAATGCGGACCTGCATCGCTTGCTGGGTGAGCTTGACGAAAAACTGGGCGATCCCTTGGCCGCCGTCCACGAAGATGAGCTGGCCGTTCGCCTGGATCCCAGTGAACAGAATTATTTTGAATGGGGTTCCGAGCTTCTACTTCACCGGGCTGTGTGGCAGGCTGCCGAGGTTTTTCGCAACGGAACAAAAGCACATCCGAAATCGGTCAGAATGTTGATGGCGCTGAGCACGGCCCTCTTTGCCGGCGCTCTCTACGATGAGGCGGCCCTCCGCCTCTGCGATGCTTCCGATCTGAACCCGGCAGACCCTGAGCCTTACATCTTCATGGGCAAGATAGAGATGGCGGCGCCCGCGCCATTGACGTGCGTTGAGCAAAAGCTGGCGTGGTTTGCGCAAGAGCAGCCCGAAAATTCTCTCGCGAATTACCTTTACGCAATGGCCATCTGGAAACGGCAAGAACAGCCGCCGGACCAGCACGACGTGCAACAAGTGGAAGCCCTGCTTACTAAAGCCGTGATGCTCGACGCCAAATGCGGCGACGCTTACCTGCAACTTGGGATTCTCTATTTTTCCCAACGTAATTTTGAGAAGGCGATTGATTTCTACACGAAGGCCATCGAGGTCAATCCGCAGTTAGGCGAGGCCCATTATCGACTGGGCGTGGCCTATGACCGGGTCGGCGAGCCGGTAAAGGCCAGACAGGAATTCCAGCTGCATGCCGAGATCGAAAAGCAGCAGGCAGCTGCGATTGAGCAGCAACGACGGGAGGTTAAGCAGTTCCTGGTAGTTCTGCAAGGGCAGCCGAGTCATCCCTGACCTACTGAAAGATATGAGCGGACGCATCACTGATAGGAGGCCTTCCATGTTCAGACTATTGGCCGTTATGCTTATTCCCGCTATGACGATACAGGCCAGCGATCTACCGAGCAG
Source organism: Silvibacterium sp. (assembly GCA_036264455.1). GTDB lineage: Bacteria > Acidobacteriota > Terriglobia > Terriglobales > Acidobacteriaceae > Silvibacterium. The sequence continues at coordinate 9,254 of DATAQX010000114.1, forward strand.
GAAATATCTGAATTTAGCCGCCATCAAGACCATGGTCGCTGCTTCGGAGGCGAAAGCCAAAGAACTAAATGTTGAAGTGACAATCTGCATCGTGGATGAAAGCGGCAATCTGCTTTTTCTTGAAAAGGCGGATAAAGCCTCACTCAACACAATACAGTTTGCCCAGAGGAAAGCCCGGCACGCTGCCTTCTATAAAAGCCCCTCAAAAGACGGAGCGGATACGGTGAGAAAGGGTAATGTTGAGGCCCTCGCGTTTCCGGAATTTTTTCCCAACCAGGGAGGGCTGCCGGTTCTCGTGGATGGCCAGGTTCT
>DATAQX010000167.1:0-6866 GCA_036264455.1 Silvibacterium sp.
TCGCCGCCCGCAACTTTCCCGTGGTGCCGCCCAGCCGGGAGCTGCCCGCCGGTCCGCACCAGCACGATGGCTTCGCGCTGACCTTCTGGGAATTCGTCGAGCACGACCGCACCTACGTCGCCGGCGCGGACGAAACGGGCCACTTTCTTCGCGAATTGCATGAGGCCTTGCGCGGCTATCATGGCGCGCTGCGGCGTCTGAGCCCGTTTGCGGAAATCCCGCAGTGGCTTGACGAGGTTGAGTCGTGGAACATCGTCGATGGCGCGGATATAGCAATGCTTCGCCGGGGATTTGCTACGGTTGCGGCGGAGATCGAAGCGCTTCGCCTGCCCGAGCAGCCCCTCCACGGCGACGCCCACAAGAAGAATGTTCTGAAAACCAGCAAAGGCCTGGTGTGGACGGATTTTGAAGACGCCTGTTGCGGGCCGATCGAGTGGGATCTCGCTTGTTTCGTGCGCACATCTCTTGAGCCCGGAGAGGTCGCGCTGGCCAGTTATGGTGCCCAATCGGATCTGGATCGCCTGAAGCCCTTTTTCGCGGCCCGTGATCTTCAGGGAGCCGTATGGGGCGCAATTCTCACCACCAGGTTCCCGGATCGAAAGGAGCGGGCAGCGGAGTGGATGGCTGTCGCCCGCTCTCGATATGGCTAGAGCCTCATCCGCCCGCGTTCCCAAATGAAACACCCTGTAGCCAAGGCTGATTCCTGCCCTGGCTTCTGCCCGCTCTTCCACACCAAACCGGCGTATCCTCATCTTCATGGTGCGGATGACAGTGCTGGCCAGCGGCTCGCGGGGCAACAGCACGGTTGTCTCCAGCACCCGCACCCGCATTCTCGTCGACGCCGGCGTCTCCTGCCGGGAAATCTTCAAGCGCATGCAGGCCGCGGGAGAAGACCCGCGAACCCTCGACGCCATCCTCATCACCCACGAGCATCAGGATCATGTGCAGGGCCTCGCTGTCACGGCGCGCAAGCTCGGCATCCCGGTATATTTCACCGAATCGACCCATCGCGCATGGATTCGCTGGATTACGCCGCGCAAGCGGATGACCTATGCCGAGTGGCTCGCCGAACGCAGGCAGCAGGCGGAAAATCGTGCCGCCGTTTCGGAGTCCGGCTCGGATATAGGCGAGCGCGACGCTTTTGAGGAGGAGCACGAAACTCCCGCCTCCGAGCAAGAAAAGGTCAAGACCGATCCGGCTGCCTTGCCCGCCGTCGAGTATTTCACCGCCGGGCAGGGCTTCTCCGTTGGAGACATCTTCGTCACCCCCTTCACCATTCCCCACGACGCGGCCGATCCTGTAGGCTTCGTCTTCGAGGCGGAGGGCGTGCGCATCGGCCTGGCAACCGACCTCGGCTACATGCCTCCTCATGCCGCCATGCGCCTCCGCAAGTGCGATGTCCTGATGCTGGAGTCGAATCATGATCTCGACATGCTGCGCGACGGGCCTTACCCGTGGTCGGTGAAGCAGCGGGTAATGTCGCGGGTGGGGCACATGTCAAATAGCGCCGCCGCCGAGTTTCTGGAAAAGAGTTACGATGGCTACGCTGAGTATCTGATCCTCGCGCATCTGTCGGAAAGCAATAATCTTCCCGAGCTGGCGCGGGTTTCAGCGGAGCGTGCCTTACGAGACCGGATGAGCCTGTTGGGTAACAGATTGTTACTTGCGACCCAGGACCAGCCCATGGCATCTATTTTTATGTAAGCGAAGCTGATTTATACTGGATTTAACGCCTCCGGGACGCGCTGAATTGTAAAATGTCTGGCATTCTTCCAGACGGGTGCTAATATTTGGCGCAGGCGGGGCACAGGAATCGCGAGTAATAATGGCAGAGTGTACCGATCAAGTCGTGGGCGACATTCTTTCGAGTTGGCGCTACGATATCTCCGGCATTTCCCCGGAAATGCGCATCGACTATGAAGAGCACCTTGAGTCATGCGACCATTGTCGCCGCCGCCAGCGTCTCCATCGGACCATCGACGTTGCCCTCATCGGAATCAGTACCCTGTCCATTCTCGCCTTTGTCTTCGCGCTGGCGGTCATCCATCACATAGAACCGTTGCGGAACTGGGCCGTCGTTGGGATGCACCTCGAGCACCGGCATCTAACCATGACGCTGCAGACAGCCGCGGCACTCGGCTTGCTTGTTTCTCTCGTTTCCTGGGTTTTGGTGGCGGTGGCCACTCCCGCGCCGGTTTATATCACCGGCGTTGCTCTGGCACAGGCCCGCGTCTTGCAGGAGCGCATCCCCGAAGAGTTCGGTGGACGCTCTCCGCGAAACGTTGCTTAAGCGGAACCCTTTCCCCCTCATTTTCGATATTCTCTGAAGCCAGTTCAATTCCCCGGAATCTGCCTGGGCTGCGGTGTGACGTCGAGTGCGCCGGTCAGTTCGCTGACGCGCTCCACGTGGTGACGCACGCACCACTGCTCCAGGCCTTTGGCGATGCGCTCGACGGCACGAGGATCGGCATAGCTGGCCGTGCCCACCTGCACGGCGGTCGCGCCTGCCAGTAGAAATTCGACCGCATCTTCAGGCGAGAGAATGCCGCCTATACCCAGTACGGGGATGGTTACGGCGTGTGCAGCTTCCCAGACCATCCGTACCGCAATAGGCTTGATCGCCGGTCCGGACAATCCCGCCGTCACATTGGCGATGCGCGGCCTCCGCGTTTCCACATCGATCGCCAGCGACACAAAAGTATTCACCAGTGACAGCGCATCCGCGCCGGCGGTTTGCGCGCATCGTGCCATAGCGCCAATAGAGGTTACATTCGGCGAGAGCTTGACGATGAGTGGACGTTTCGCAGCCCGCTTCGTGCGCCAGACAAGCTCGTCCAGCGTGACCGGATCAGTACCGAAGGCCATGCCTCCATGGTTGGTGTTAGGGCAGGAGGCGTTCAGTTCATAAGCCGCGATCCCTTCGGCATCGTTGAGCTGATGAATGACCTCGATGTAGTCCGTCACCTGGTTGCCAAACACATTCGCAATGACTGCGCACCTTGGATACCGTCGCAACTCGGGCAGCTTCTTCTCGATGAACGCCTTCACTCCGATATTCTGCAGGCCGATCGAGTTCATCATTCCGGCCGCTGTCTCGATCAGCCTCGGAGTTTCATTGCCCGCCATCGGCGCGCGTGAAAGCCCTTTGGTGACAAAGCCGCCAATGCGCTCCAGCGAGACGATCTCCTCGAACTCGATCCCATAGCCAAAGGTGCCGCTCGCCGCCAGCACCGGATTCGTCAGTTCAATTCCGGCAAACTGTACCCGCATATCTGTCTTCACGGGTGAGTCTCATTCACCGCAGGCTTGTGCACAGTGCGTGCGTGTGTAGGTACGGCTTTGTGTGCGGGTATGGCTTTGGGATAAATCACGGCAGAGGCCGGCTTGAGAGACTGCGTGAGGATGTGCCCTATCGAGGCTGAGGGCTGATTGATGCCGAGGAGCGAGGCGAAGGTGGAGGCGATATCCACCGGTTCGACACGTCCGTGATAAGTTCCCGGCGCGAAGGGCACGCCGTAGAACGCCAGAGGCACATGGCGGTCATAGGAGTACGGCGTGAAGTGATTGGTTCCACCGGAGCTGTAGCTTTCCATCTGGAAGGCCTGTGGGATAACCATGACGTACCAGCCTCCATTCGGCGTGTAGCTGTGCTCGATGAGTTCGCCAAAGGGGGTATTGGGTAGCTGAGGCAGTGCCATTTGCTGTCGAGTGAAGCTGCGAAAGAGGCCGGGTGTTGGGGGTAATCTGGCCGCAGCCGGACCGGAGGATTCTTCGGGCGGGATAAGGCTGGCGAAAGCCGCCGGGATAAAGTTCTGTACCGCCTGCTCGGCTTCCTGCTCATTGATCCCGGCACGCTCGAAGGCCGGTTGATTCAGTGCCAGATAAGGAAGCGACTGCTTGGGCATCATGTAGTCGATTTTTTCTCCCGGTGAGAATTTCTGATTGATGGCAAAGTTCAGATTTTCGATGAGCTTTTTAAGGTCAATCGTTGCGGCATTCAATCCAAGTTTGGCTGCATTCGCCGGAATAGGCGCGATTCCGTGGTCGGCCGTGAGCGCAATCCACACGTTGCCAAGACCGCCTTCAATATTCTTATCGAGCCAGGTGAAGAAGCTGTCGAGGTCAACATCGACGGCATCAACCATCTCGCGTTGCTGCTCTGAGTCGGGCCCGACCCGGTGCCCCAGAATGTCCGTAGATGAAATGCTCAGCGTCAGGACATCCGTGGTGGCGTGCTTCCCGAGCTCCGCGCCGGTGATGAGAGCCTTGGCGAAATCCAGTTCATAGCTGACGGCAGCGGGAGTTGGCCCCACCACCCCGTAGAAATTCTTCGTGTCAGCTGGAGCATTCGCCTCCTGCAGCGCCTGGGCGATACGCGGGCCATCGTCAAAGCTCTGTGCCCACGCGGGAAGCTGCTGCATGTAGAAGGTCGAGGTAATAAACCGTCCCGAAGCCTGATCGATCCAGAAGGCTCCATTGGCCGTAGCACCCGCCGTGAGGATGGCAGCGCGGTCCTTGAGGGAGACGCCGTACAACTGCGATACGCCGAGCGTATCCAGCCGCAGTTCGTCGCCCACCGTCGAGGCCAGCAGGTTACGCGGCGAGGAGCCGGGTGTAGTCTTCGCGCCTGTCGGCATGCCGACCAGCGCATAGCGCTCATCCTCGACCGAAGACACCGGGTGATCCTTGCTTCGCGCGAGATCCCACCACTCGTTGCTCCCGATGCCGTGCCCGTCGGTGTAAGCCCCGGTGGCAATGGTGGAGTGGCCGGGAGCAGTCTCAGTGTTCGCATAGCCGAAGTAGCAATCGGGAAAATTGGCACCGTGGTCGAGGAAGAGTTTGAAGCCGCGGCCTTTGAAGTCTGTGCGATAGCGTTCCAGGTAATCGGCGCGAAACTGGTCGAGCACCAGGATCACGACCAGCTTGGGGTGAGCGTCATACGCGCTGGCGGTAGCTCTCGGAGCAGACGTGAACGCCAGGGCCCAGATCGTGATCGTGGCGAGAAAGCGCTTGAAGATCGACATGGCATTTCCAGTATCGCAAGGATAGGCGAGAGCGTCTAAAGGATATGAAGTACGCAGCGGCTGACTGCCCCTGACGTCCTCAGATTTCTGGTGATAGTCTCAAAGGTGAAATGGCTTTTTCTCTGCGTTTACTGCGTGCGGCCTGTTTTGGGCTGACGTGTGCTGCGCTGCAATCTCTCGCTTTCGCGCAACTCCCAAGTCCTCCCACGCCCGTACCACAGCAATCCCTATTGCCAGCTTCTTTCGCCGGGTGGACGGCAACCGCTCCGGTCCGCACAGGCACAGCCCTCGAGAGCGCCGATCAGGCGAACGCCGACGTTCTCAAAGAATATGGGCTGAAGGATTTCGCCATCGGCGAATACAGTCGTGGCAACGATCGCATGACGGTACGCGCACGTCGTTTTGCCGACGCGACTGGCGCCTATGGAGCCTTTACGTATTATCGCCATCCCGGAATGCATGCCGCGGACATCGGCAAAGGCGCTGCTGCCGGGGGCAACGAGGTTATCTTCTGGACCGGTTCTACTCTGGTTGACGCTATCTTTGAAAGGGGCACTCCCGATCAGACCGCATTGAAGGAATTGGCTGCCGCCATACCCCCGGCCGTGGGTTCTGAGGGCATTCCACCCAGTCTTCCCCGTTACCTTCCCGCCCAGGGACTCGACGCGAGCAGCGTGCGCTATGCGATCGGACCCGCAGCGTATGCGCGCACCGAAGGCGTCCTTCCGCCTGCGCTCGTCGATTTCAGCCGTGACGCTGAAGCGGTGACGGCGCACTACACCGCGCATGATGGCAAGGGAATCTTGACTCTGCTTGAGTATCCGACGCCACAGATCGCGATCGAGCGCGCCAAAGCAATTGACACTCAACTCAAACAGAGAGCGGCTCTCGAAAGCAATTCGGCTGCGCTGGCAGTGCGCCGTAGCGGACCGCTGGTCGCTGTGACCAGCGGAAGCTTTTCAAGCGAGGAAGCGCAGGCCCTCCTCGCAAATGTGAAGTACGATGCCGAGGTCACCGTTGACCATCCCGAAGGCTATGTGAGCGAAGTGAAGAAGACTGCTCGTCTCCTGCTCGGCATTTTGTATCTCACCGGAATTCTTGGAGGCTCCTCGATTCTCGTCGGGCTCTTCCTTGGCGGGGGCCGAGCGTTGATACGCAGACTGCGAGGCAAACCAATCTCTACGTTGAATGACGACGACTTCATCACGCTGAAGCTGGGGAACTGACCAGGGTCTTGCGGCTGATTGCCCCTAATTTTGTGCAAAACAGTAATTAACCTGCTCAAAAATAAGCAATTGGTCCATATTTCAGGGGCAGCCTGGACGAATAAAGGGCGAAACTATGCCTTGAGGGTTAACTTCTTGATCCCCCCTTTAACTCATTGATTAATAATAGCTTAAATGTGTCAGGATTTTGCCTTGACACCCCTTCCCCCCAACCATACTATTTCGCCAGAAAGTTCTGATGGCTTTGCCTCCGTTGGAACTATTCTCCCTAAAGAGAGAAGCCGCCCCGTTGCCGGGCGGCTTCTTTCATCTTCAGCGTGACTCTTTTTCTGCCTCCGGCGACAGCGTGGGGATGCTCGAATGGTCCTAAAAAATCCATCAGCGCCGGACGTATTGCTCCTGCTCGCTATGCTGCTGGTCATCTTGCTGAACCCGATCCTCGACCATGGCGACCTGCGCCGACTTCTCCTCACGGGATTGACTTTTGTACCGGTGGTTCTCGCGACTATCCGGCTTGCGGAGACCAAACGATATGTGCGTCCCGCAGTTCTCTTAATGTCGGTCACATTCGTCTTTGGAGTGATCTGCATCTTCTTCCCGAATCCGGTATTGCTCG
>DATAQX010000192.1:0-14068 GCA_036264455.1 Silvibacterium sp.
TCATCGGAGAGAGATTGCCACCGTGAGCCGCACAATCGCGTGGATCAACCATCCAGAGGCTGCCGCGTCCATGATCCTCGCGCAGGAAAGCGAGAGCAGATCCGTCCACTGAAAGCATCGGATACTCGGCGTCACCGATCGAACAAGGCGCAGGGTCTGGTGCACCGGAAATAAAGTGGACAAGCCGTGAACCGCCTCGAGACGCAACTTCAACCCAGAGATCTTTACCGGACGAATTCGCTGTGAAGCTCAATTCATCCATGGCCGCACCACCTTCATGATGCGCATCAGAGAAAAGCGCATTTCCACGTAGCACTCTATAACCATCCGGAAGCATAGCCACGTATATGAGCCCGCTATCGGTGTTTAACGGACGCCCTCTGAGATAGGCATTGTCAGGAATAGTAAGCCGCTCATTATTGGCCACCTTGATATCTCTTAGATGAGACCATGCGCTATAGACGCCAATTAACCAAAGGCTGAAAATGATTGCCGCAACCTTAAAGCGTGACGTGTGGAAACTATTTGTATCTTGTAAGGCTTTGTCTGTGGCTGGAGGTTTCAGGATCACCCAATAAAAGAGAAGCATGGCTACTCCAACCCATAACTTGAGGTAGAGGAGTGGCGTGATCGGGGCCACAGCAAGCTGCCTTGGATTGAGCGTCCCGACATTACATGCTGCCAGATACAGAAAAAAGAAACTAATGGCCGCTCTTTTTCTCTGCGTAGCCGTGAGAGCCGCTATGGTTGGCACGGCAGCTGCAATGAGAACCACAAACTGATAGCTCGCAGGAGCTGACGACAAAAATACGAGGAGCACGAGAAACAAAGACCAGTCCAGAGCCTCACGCTCATCGGCACGAAAGTTGGTTCGCAGGCGCAATAAGACAATTGTTGCGAGTATTGCCTGCCAGAGTGGATATGAAACCGCATAAAGCAAGGACGACGATACCAGAGGACGAGGATTGAGCTCAGGCTCAAAAAGGAAAAGCCTGTGGAACAGCGCAGATGACGAAGTCAGCGCAGGAATAAATGGATTGTTGCTCTCTCCCTGAAGAGTGCGCGGCAACTGCTGAAAAAGATATAACTTCATGGCAGTTGGGCCTGTAATCGTGTAAGACAAAAATAAACAGAGCGCAGTACCCAGGAGAGCCGCAAAGAATGCCTTCCATCGTCTTTTTACGGCGAAATAGAGGCAGAAGAAGATAGGATAGATCTTCAGGGCGGCGGCAAGAGCGATACAGCACCCACTGGTTATCTGCCGATTGCTCATGTGGCAAACATAAGCCATAACCAGCAGCGCTAAAACCAGGATATGCATCTGGCCAAAGAGGAAGCTGGTTCGTAAAGGAATCGCCGCACACAGCGCGATCAACCAGACTCTGCGAAGGTTAAGACCGGTTGTCTTGCTTAGAAGTTGGACCGATATAGCAAGCAGTGCCAGATTGCAGACGATCCAGACACGCTTGGCCTCCAAGACCGGAAGCCACGAGAGCGGAATGATGGGAAGGGATGAAAATGGCGTCAGCCCGAGAAAGCCAACTAGTTGATGATTAATTCCAAAGCGGATTGCTATTCGTTGAAGCCAAATCCAGTCATAGATCCGATCGAGGCAATAATGCTCGCGAATAAGGCGGGCAACTATGTAGTAATTAGAGAAGTCAGTATTAAGAGTTCTCCAGCCTGGCAGCACACCCTTCCACAGAAGTAGGACTGCCAGGAGAGTGACCACGCATGTTTCGATGACAGGTTGATAACTTGTTATCCAGCTATCCCGTAATGATGACATTGAGTTTGCTTGCGCGACGGGCATGGTTTATAACTCGTCTGCGACCCGGGGAACGGATCTGGTTTGCGGCTGCGTCAGTCGTTCCCATTTGAGGCGTGCCACCAGATACTCGCAATCTGATCGCATGTGATACCACGCACGACTTATCTTGTACCATGTGTCTTCGGCACGATAAGCCAGAGTTGCTCTCCCCGACGTCATGGTCTCATCGCTCAACTCATGCGGTTTCCGTACAGGCAAAAGGCGTCGGCGCAGATAACGCCGCCAGGCATAACGATCCAGGCAGAATTGCTTTTGCACCAGTAGGGCCAGTTTGTTACCTGGAGGAGCGGAAAAGAGCCAGTCGCGGGAATACCTTTCTATCCACAAAGCGCTCTCTGTGGAGAGGTTATGCGTATAGAGCTCCCGAAGTGGGTAAGGTAAGCCCGTGGTGAATGCGAAGTCCACCAGACCAAGTATCAGTGCGAATGCGGAGGCGAGACTCTCCTCTTTACTGACAATCTGACGCACGTTGTTCCACAAGTGGTCGTCCGCGCAGCGCGAGCGAATTAAGATGGAGACTTCGTACAGCGAGATCAGTCTGATCCACGATCCGAATAGGTGACGAAAGATATGGAGAACAAGATAAACAAATTGGTATGCCTGCTGCAGGCGAGGAAACTGCACTCCTGACAGCTTATGCGTCTCAGTCGCATCGAAAAATCCGGAGAGTGAGGGAAACTCGATCTCTTCAGCTTCCGGCTCCCACACGCAGGTGTGTAACTCAATCGGAGGTGGTTCCGGCAACTGATAAAGATAGGCATTGACTCCCAGATGTTTTTTCCATCCTTTTGTAAAGCGCAGTTCACCAGAATTGCTGATACGCTGAGCGCGATAGCCGAGGGCCTCGATGGCATATTGCGCCTTGCTGGAATCCCGCGGAGCAATCAGGAAATCCAGGTCCACCTGATGGCGTTCTCTGATGCCGGCGAAACAATCAGGAATCAAGCTGAATCCCTTCACACAGCAGTATTGAACACCGGAAGCAGCGAGCGCAGTATTGGCTTCCTCGAAGAATCGAAGCATCGACGCCATGCGCTTTTCGTTATCTTCAAGCCGCGTTCGTAATTCATCTCTGATCCGGTCAGGCACGGCTACGTTAGGTCCCAACACTTCTAGCCGGGCCGCCAAAGGAAGCGCCAGGCCGCTGCGGTCGAGCCATCGAAGGTTAGTTCTCCATTCCTCTTCGTCTCGTTGTTCGAGTAAGTATGGCCGGTCTCCTCCAAGAAAGCGCACTATCATCTGTTTAAGTGAGAGGGAATCGCTCATGCTCAGCCTCTCTCCTTCAAGCCAGACAGTGGACCATAACCGATACTATCCATTACCGATCTAAGATATAACGCCACGTTTAAATCACTAGGTTGATCGAGACCACAAATAGTTACAAAGCCCGCCGCATCTCCTGTTTCGAGATCGAAAGCAAACCATTGTTGATATCCCATGCTTAGATAAACAGAGTTAAAGTCTCGGATCGTCTTACAGCCCCACGCTTCAGCCGTAGGCTCGAAACCCAGCTCAGCGGCTATGTCCCATCGTAGGGACGGCTCCAACTCTGAGTCACTGTGTGCTTCAAGTCCTGCCTCTTCAGCCCCTTTCAGAACAGCCGTGGCGTTTGTGTAGATCGTTATAGCCATGCCAAACCAGGAAAAGCGACCATGGAGTGGAAGTAAGGTGCGCCGACACATGATATCTGTCGAGTGATAATCGAGTTGGACAGAAGCGTTCATATCTTAGTGTGGAAAAAGAGCACGATCGAGTATTGCAGCCACTCTGTACGGATGATCGTTGAAAGAGACACGATAGCAAGAGGCATTTGCTAAACGATGGATGAGATCAATCTGCTTCTCATAGCATGAAGCGAGTGACTCTCCAGGCGGTTCCAGTTCCTTCACAAGGTGATCGATCGCCTCGTCCGCACTTATAGGACTGACTCTGCATCCCGGCTCGTTTGCGCGTTCGAGCAGTGCAATCGCAGTTATTGGGCAATGCAGAAGCCGTGATACGCCGAAACACTCTTCCGGCCAAACTTCATAAGCAATCTCGTTGTTGAGAGACGTCCCCAGACGATATGCGAGCAACTCCGGGAACAAATCACATGCGTCAGAAAGCAGCTTTACTGGCACTGGAATACCCCACGCTTCCACTCCAGAACCGTTCGTAGTTGTTCCAGCAGCTGACAGATAAGTCCAGTCATCGGCGAGGAGCGCATAGCCGCGCTTGGCAAGAGAAATGGTTAGGGTTGATTTTCCGGCCCCGGAGTGTCCTGCCAGAAGAACTCCGCGTCCATGTCGCGCAAGGCACGCAGCATGCACCGGAGCAATTTCAATAGCAGCGGCGAGGATTCCCAGCAACGCCGGGAAGATATGGATGCACCAACGCTTACGATCATCGACGAGCGATGACGAAAAGGTTCCGTAAACCTCGCGCGCGCGCAGGTTAAACCAGAACGAATCGTTACGCGTGAATCGCGCGAGGGCAAAATGCCCCCTTGCCCGGAACCACGGTGCATTCTCACAAAGAGGTTCATCAGTCTCTCTCTGCATGAGGGTTATCGTTGCGAGGGGTGGTGTGGAGCGCGCATCGGTGTCTCGGACCTCTGGAAAGAAACCGCTGGCGTAGCGTGCAATTTCTGACGCGTTCGTTCTAAGTAGAATCGGCTGCCCGGCAAAGAGCAGCTGTTGCGTCCGGATAGCTGGCGCGATTTCCGCGGTAATAACACCTGACACTCCAGTCCTCCAAAGGTCTATCTGTCCCCAGCCTATCTCCGATCGATATAGCAGCAATGGACATCTGCCCGAAATGACAAAGGAGTGACAATCGCCTGACACCGCTGCGGGTACGACAGTGGGAAAACAAGAATGCACGGTGTGGAGCAGCTGATGATTATTCTTCCCCTGGTAACTTCGATATCACCAGCGCCGACTGAAGGGCGCGATGAGATGCACCGGCAACCGGCCGCCATTTCTCTCCTGGCGAATGTGCAGGAGGTGTCCTGAATGACTTCGGCCACAACGCAACAACCTCCAGTCGACGTGCTGCTTACACACTCCTATCACCTCTACTATGACCGCAAGCAGGCGGAGCGCCAGCAGCCGTATCCGCCGCTCGGCACCTTGTATGCGGCGGCTTTGGTGCGTGAGGCTGGCTTCTCCGTGGCGCTGTTCGACACCATGATCGAAGATCCCGACGCCGGCTTCCAGCGCGCTCTTGCCGAGTACAGGCCGCGCATTGTGGTTGTCTGTGAGGACAGCTTTAACTTCTTGTCGAAGATGTGCCTCTCTCGAATGAGAGAAGTCAGTTTCAAAATGCGAGAACACGCTGCACAGTCTGGCATACCCGTGATCGTGCACGGCTCAGACTCCTCTGACCAGGTGTCGGCCTATCTGAACGAAGGCTTCCTTGCCGTCCTCCTGGGAGAGTGCGAACAGACGCTGGTTGAACTACTTCATGCTGCATTGCGGGATGGACAGAGAACAAATTGGAAGATTCCCGGGCTGGCATATCTCATCACCTCGAACGGGCAAATTGTTCAGACAGGGATGCGAACCCGGGAAACGGATCTCGATCAGTATCCATTTCCTGCCAGAGATATGGTTTCCATCGATAGGTACTCATCCATATGGCGAACCCACCACGGCAGATCGTCCACAAATCTTGTCGCCAGCCGAGGCTGCCCTTTTCGTTGCAACTGGTGCGCAAAGCCGATCTATGGAAACAAGTTCCTGCTCCGGTCAGCAGATTCAGTTGCCGAGGAAATGCAATTGCTAAAGCAGCAATACGGCGTGGAGCACCTGTGGTTCGCGGATGATATCTTCGCGCTCAACCGGCATTGGGTGCGGGAGTTTGCAGACGCAGTAGAACGCAGGGATGCTGCGCTGCCTTTCAAAATTCAAAGCCGTGCCGACCTGATGACAAACGAGACCGTCGCAGCATTGAAACGGGCAGGATGCGAAGAGGTATGGATGGGGGCGGAGTCGGGATCGCAGGCCATTTTGGATGCGATGGACAAGGGACTCGCTGTCGGATCGATCCGCGATGCTCGTGAAAACCTTCGGGCTGCCGGTATTCGCGCGGCATTCTTTCTGCAGTTTGGCTATCCAGGCGAGACGCTGAACGAGATCGAAGAGACGATCTCTCTTGTTCGAGCCTGCCGCCCGGATGATATCGGCGTATCGGTCTCCTACCCGCTGCCGGGAACTGTCTTCCATCAGAAAGTACGGGAACAGCTTGGAGTAAAGCGCAATTGGGTCGACAGTCAGGATCTGAGCGTGATGTTTCGCGCTGCATATACAGATGAGTTTTACCGTTCTCTTCGAAATGCGCTGCACTACGAAGTGGAACAGTACAGTCATCCATCGAGTACTGAGGAGAGACACAAAGTCCATACGCTGTGGGACGAGGTCTACAGACTGGAGAAGCGCTGTAAGATCGCGCAACCCACACAGCTGCCCATCTTGCCGTCAAGTGAGGCTCATACACTCGCGACTTGCGGCGTTGAGAGTTCTGACTAGGGCAAAGGGAATGGAGTTTGCGGAGTTGGAGACGCTGTTATGGAACTATTGCTGACCCACGGCTATTTTCTCTACGAGGATCCCAAGGAGCTTCAGATTATGAAGCCCTATCCGCCGTTGGGTCTTCTCTACATCTGTTCCCATCTCCGCAATAAAGGGTATGCAGTCGAAGTATTCGACAGCACCTTCCAAATGCGCGCGGCATTGCGGGAGAGATTATTAAGCGGAGCTCCTTCAGCGCTGGGCATCTACGCAAATCTTATGACGCGCTCAAATGTAGTAACAATTCTTCGCGAAGCAAAACAGGCGGGTTGGAAGACGATCGTTGGAGGTCCGGAGCCAGGCGCTTATGTCGATGAGTATCTGGATGCTGGCGCCGATGTTGTGGTTCTGGGCGAAGGTGAGATCACGGTTGAAGAATTGTTAAGCGCCTGGCGTCAGAACGGAGAAGCAAGCCTGGAGAAGATAGCAGGCCTCGCGTTCCGCAACTCGCAGGGCATCACATGCCGCACAGCGCCCCGTCCCCAGATTACGGATCTTGATGCGCAACCATGGCCGGCTCGTGAAGACATCGACATGGATCGCTATGTCGAAACGTGGCGAACTCATCACGGAAAGGGCTCTGTGTCGCTCATCACCGCCCGAGGCTGTCCCTATCGTTGCGAATGGTGCAGCCATCAGGTATTCGGTCAAACACATCGGCGTCGAAAGCCCGAGTATGTTGCCGATGAACTCGCATGGCTGCTCGAACGTTACAAGCCGGACATGCTGTGGATCGCCGACGACGTCTTCACGATCAACCACGACTGGCTGGCGCGATGGGCCGTAGAGCTTGAGAAGCGGAAGATACATATCCCTTTCGAGTGCATCTCGCGATCCGATCGGTTGAATGAAACAGTGATTCGAACACTTGCTGAATTGGGTTGCCAGCGTCTCTGGGTCGGTTCCGAAAGCGGTTCGCAGCGAATTCTGGACTCGATGCAGCGAGGTGTAAAGGTCCAGGCTGTCCGTCAGGCAGTTGCGCTCTGCCGTCAGCATGGAATCGAGACCGGCATGTTCCTGATGTGGGGATATGAAGGAGAAGAGCTGGAAGATATCGAAGCGACGATCGACCACGTGCGGGCTTCGAACCCCGATATCTTTCTCACCACGGTCTCGTATCCCATCAAGGGAACGCCTTATTACAGCAAGGTGGCTTCGCGCGTAGTTCAAATCAAGCCGTGGGGCCAGACCTCCGATCGGGAGTTTGAGATTGCAGGCCGCAGGCCACGCGAGTTCTATCGCATCGCGGACGAACTGCTGCGCTATGAAGTGGAGTTAGCCAGGCTGCACGCGCACACGACAGATTTCGATGCCAGCTTACGCATCGGCGAGTTGAGCGCGCTGGTCGAAGATCGCCGGCGAAGGCTCTACGCATACCCCTTTGCTGAGGAGAGGACCGCGTGACAGGGAACATCATGAGCACCACGTTGCCTTCGGTCTACATAGAGCCAGCCTTCGACACGATTGCCGAGGAGTATGACCGATTGTTCACATATTCCATCCTTGGCAAAGCACAGAGAGCGCTAATCCACGAGGAGCTGCGCAAACGATTCCGGGAAGGACACCGCATTCTCGATCTGAATTGCGGTACAGGCGAGGACGCGGTCCTTATGGCTGCAGAGGGAGTCTCAGTGCTGGCCTGCGATGTCTCGAAACACATGATCAGCGTAGCCTGGCAGAAGTTTGCGAGCTGCGGTGTCACTCTACCCGTGACTTTCGCAGTGTGCGCGAACGAGCAACTCGATTCGCTGAAAAGCCACGGGCAGTTTGATGGAGCCTTGTCGAATTTCGGAGGGCTCAATTGCACGGCCGATCTTGCCCAGGTGAGACGGGCGCTCTCGGATCTGATTCGACCGGGCGGCGAAGTGCTTCTTTGCATGCTCGGTCGTTTCTGTGCATGGGAAATCTTCTGGCATGCGACTCACGGACGCTGGAATAAGGCTTTTCGCCGCATGAAGGCGGGCGGAACCGACGCGCGTATAGGAGGAACAACGATTCGCGTCTACTATCCATCGGTGCACAAGATACAAACCGCCTTCGCGCCATCATTCCGCCTGGCCTCGTGGCGCGGGATCGGAGTCGCCCTTCCACCGTCCTGGATGGAGTATGCCTTTCAGGAGCGCCCATTGTTCGTTGAATTGCTGACACGGATCGATCGATGGCTTGGAGCAGCCCCACTCTTTCGTGGAACGGCAGACCACATCCTTTTACGTTTCGTGAGGGAAAGCAAATGACGACTGCAGTCGCGAATCTCACAACCGCAGCTCTCCGGCCCTCCGATAGTGATTTATGGCTTCGTTGCCCGGAATGCTCAGCCAGCATGGGCCCGATTTTGGATCAGGACGATGGACTTCTTTCCGCTCGAATCCACTGCGATTGTTGCGGGATGGCTACGGCCAAGATGAACGGTGTCTGGAAAATGCTTTCGTCGTACCAGCGCGCTCAATATGCCTCGTTCATACGCGACTACGAAGCGATTCGCCACTCTGAGGGCCGGGGCTCAAAGCACCCGGCATTCTACCTGGCGCTACCCTTCGCGGATCTTACAGGCCACTTCACCGATCAGTGGCGAATTCGCGCGCGCAGTTATCGCTTTCTTGAACGAAATATTCTGCCGCGCCTGGAAGAACGTTATGGCAACAGTTTTCGTGCTCTGGATATTGGGGCAGGCAACGGCTGGTTGAGCTATCGGCTGGCTCTGCAGGGCCACCGTCCCGTCGCCGTAGATTTGTGCGGCAACGCATGGGACGGGCTCGAAGCGGCCAGTCATTACGCGACTGTTCTTCCGGAATTCTTCGCTCGCTTTGAGGCCGAGATGGACTGCCTTCCCTTTGACGATGCGCAATTCGACGTTGCCATCTACAACGCCTCCTTTCACTACTCGACCGATTACGAGCGCACGATACGTGAGGCGCTCCGTTGCTTACGACCGGGAGGCACCATTCTCATCATTGATTCGCCCACCTACCGGCATGCCCGCAGCGGCGAAGCAATGCGATTGGAACGCCGTGAAATATTTGAGACGAAGTTCGGCACCCGCGGCGACTCGCTCCCAACCGGCGACTTCCTGACTCCCGAAGTTCTGGATAATCTCTCAGACTTCGGTATTCGCTGGGAAAGGCATCTTGCCTGGTACGGAGTACGGTGGTGGTTGCGTCCCTTAGTGGCCAGACTGAAGCGCCGCCGGGAGCCTTCCCAGTTCTATCTCTACGAAGGGCAAACGGAGACAGTGTGATTCTGCTCTATTATCCCCGGCTCACTCGCCCTAAGAATCGGCGATTTCCTCTCTCAGTGATGGCGCTTGCTGCTGTGCTGGAGGGAAGGGAAGAGTACGAGATCGTCGACGGGAATCTCGATCCGGACCCCGACGCTACCATCGCGCGCCTGATCGAATCGCATCCTGTGGAATTGCTGGGCGTAAGCGTGATGCCTGGTCCGCAGATGATTTCCGCAATGAAATCCTGCAAATCGATCCGCGCCCGTTATCCCAAAGTCCCCATCGTGTGGGGCGGTTATTTCCCCTCCGTTTACGGAGATGCCACGCTGAAAGCGAAATATGTGGACTACGCCGTGCGCGGTCAGGGAGAAAACACGCTCCTGGAATTGCTTGAAGCTTTGCGTGGGCAACGCGAGTTCAGCAAGATCGCCGGCCTCTCGTATAAAGATGCCTTCGGTCTGTGCGTTCACAATCCCGAACGGCCAATGCAAGGTCCCGACGTCTTTCCCTGCAGCCCTTTCCAGCGAATACCTGTCCCCAGCTATCTGCGGCCATCTTATTTTGGAAAGCGTACAGGCGCGCATCAGGCAAGTATCGGTTGCCCCTTCCAGTGCAGTTTCTGTGCCGTTCATGAGGCCTACGGCAGCCAGCAGAAAATGGAGTCGCCTGCTCGCACCGAAGCAATTCTCCGCCATCTGGTTAAGGACTATGGAATGGATGGCGTGCAGTTCTACGACATGAATTTCTTCATGCGCGAGGATCACACACGCGAACTGATGGAGCGGCTGGCGCCCTTGGGACTGCACTGGTGGTGTGAAGGCAGAATCGATGCCATCTGCCGCTACTCCGACGAGACGCTGGAGTGGATTCGCAGAGCCGGCTGCACCATGATTTTCTTCGGCGCGGAGTCTGGCTCTGACCGTGTGCTTCAGGAGATGAAGAAAGGCATCACTACAGAACAGACCCTCGAAGTTGCCAGACGCCTGCGGCGCCTCAACATCGTTCCTGAATTCTCTTTTGTCGTCGGCAACCCGAAGGATCCGGAAACCGACACGCGCGAAACGATCGCTTTCGTTCGCAAAATCAAGCGGCTGAACCCCATCTCCGAGATCATTGTGCAGCACTACACTCCGGTCCCGAATCGCGGAAAGATGTACGGCGGCATCGATGGCAAGGTCACTTTTCCCGCCACGCTCGAAGAATGGGCAACGCCACAGTGGTACAACTTTACGATCCGCGTCAATCCATCCATGCCATGGCTTAAGCCAAAAACCAAACGGCTCATCGACAACTTCGAAACAGTTGTTGGCAGCCGGTGGCCGACCGTGCAGGATATCCAGGCCAGTAAGTGGAGCCGTGGCTTACTCAAAACTCTTAGCTCATGGCGATATCTGACTGGCATCTACACCGCGCCCGCAGAACTGCGGCTGGCCCAGGACTGGATACGCCTGCGCCGGCCGAAGGTGGAGAGCATATGAGCCGACTCGCCACTTGCGCCGCAGTCACGCTCGATGCGCAGCAAGCTTACGCACAATGGGCGTCATCCTATGACGAGACTCCCAATCCACTACTGGCTCTTGAAGAACGCTCTCTCGCGCCGATTTTGAGCAATTTGTTTGAGCAGAATGTTGTCGAGCTGGGATGCGGCACAGGCCGTTGGTTGCATAGGCTTGAAGCGGCGGGTGTGAGATCGGTGACTGGCGTGGATTTATCCGAGGCCATGCTCGCCGAGGCCAAAAGCAAATGCCTGCCTTCGACCACGCTGATTCACACCGATTGCACGGCGACGCCCCTTCCTGATCATGCCGCGGATTGCATCCTCGCCTCGTTTCTCCTGTCCTACGTGCCGGACCTCCGAAAATTTGCAGCAGAAGCCGTACGCATTCTCCGTCCCGGCGGCACGATCATCGTGTCCGATCTTCATCCGAATACGCCTTCTTACGGATGGCGGCGCACCTTTCGAACGGCAGGCAGCGCATTTGAAATCGCGACATTCAAGTACACGCTGCCCGATCTCATAAATGTGATGAGTGAAGCTGGATGCATCCTTGAAGCAATAAGCGAACCCTGTTTCGGTGAAGAAGAAGCTGCAATCTTTCACCAGAACGGCATGCTCGACAATTTCCGCCGGGTAGAGTCACTTCCCGTCATTTACTGGACGCAGTTCCTGCTTGGGGAGAGCTAACCTTGCAGACTTCCCCACTTCTCCAATCCTCACCAGCGACGGCGACGAAAGAGTTGATCACGTTCGAAGGCGCGCGTGTTGCGCGTTCGGCATATAACGCCAAATATCGCACTCTCTCAGTGAGCGGCTCGCTGATCGAGAGCATATTCATGCCCCGCATAGGCGAGACACCAGGAGCTCCAGCCAGAGAAGTTGCCATAGATCTTTCCGGTCTCATGGTCTTTCCCGGATTGATCAATGCTCACGATCATCTGGACTTCTCTCTCTTTCCGCGCTTGGGCAAAGGACCTTATCCAAACTGGCGTGAATGGGCCGCTGATATCCACAATCGGGAACAGTCGTCCATCGAGGAGTGTCTGCGTGTGCCGCGTGAAACCCGCCTCTGGTGGGGAGGCATTCGGAATCTTCTCAGCGGAGTTACCACTGTCTCTCACCATAATCCATACCTGCCGCAGGTTTTTAAAGCAGCCTTCCCGGTGCATGTGCCTCATGATTACGGCTGGGCGCATTCGCTCGCTGAAATTCACAAAGTAGTCGAGCGATTCGTTCAGACACCGCCGGAATGGCCATTCATCCTCCATCTGGCCGAAGGAACGGATCAGGTCTCACAGCAGGAATTTGATGTGCTTGAACATCTCGTGCCATTGAACGAGCACATGGTGCTGGTCCACTGCGTCGGCTTGACGCCACAGCAGTGGGAGAGCGCAGCGAATAGTGGAACAGGGATTGTCTGGTGCCCATCGTCCAATCTCTACACGCTTGGAAGGACCCTGACTGTCGGGCAGGTTCTGAAGCTGCCCAATGTTGCGTTGGGAACGGATTCTCCGTTGACAGCGTCGGGCGACCTTCTCGATGAAATCCGCCTCGTGCATCAGGAACTCGGAGTACCCGCACCATTCGTTTACGACCTTGTCACCAGCAGAGCGGCTCAACTCTTGCGGCTGAGGCGTGGGGAAGGCAATCTGCAGACCGGCGCGAAAGCCGATTTGATCGTTGTCAAAGACCGGCAGCTCACACCTGCCGAGACATTGGTTCAGATGTCCTGGCGTGACGTTGAGCTTGTGATGGAAGAGGGCAGGATCGTATTACTATCCTCCTCACTCGCCGAACGCATTCCGTACGAACTCAGGGAAGGGATGGAAGAGATTTTTATCGATGGAGTAAAGCGGCTTCTCCGTGCTCCCGTCCAGAAGTTGTTGCGGCAAAGTTCTCTGAATCCCGAACAAACAGCAGGCATCGGAGGCAGGAAACTCACGCTGTATGGCGATGCGCAACTGCCCCGCTGCACGCACCAACCTTCTCTGACATCATCGCCATCACAGGCTGGACTGATCGTCTCGTAACCAGTCCCGAAAACTGAGGTTGTTACGCCAGCATATCGAGTCTCAATATTGTCCGGCCTCGATGTCACGGTGCGCCTTTCGACCCAGTAACTGGGAGCGCATCGCGGGTGGCAGCCCTGTACCGGGTCGTAAATGTCGAGCATGTCGGCCGTAAGTACAGTGCCTGCGGGAATAAACCTTGCAGCCACCAGCGATCTGCGCGCTACAGCGGCCGTGTTCAACTCCTCTGCCACAGGCCGCTCAATCTTTCCATGGCAAAGCCTGCCGCCCGCCGGCTTCGAGCGAATTGCTTTTGCGAATCACCCTGCTGGTGCGTGGTCGGGTACAGGGAGCAGAGTCAGCTAACATCTTGATCCCTGTGGCTATGTTTACCAGCGGATGAATATTTTCGAAACCGTTCGCTCGATTGAAATCCTTGATACAGGAACAGGCGTATAATTCGAGCCATTTTCGAGGCCAACGAGGAAACTCCGGCAAAATCCGGCGGCCCGTACTCAGCCGCGATTCACCACGACAGGGCTGGGTACCGGACCACGCGTTCAAAGTGTCGCGGGGTGCCACTGCAGTTCGGCTTGGCTTTTGAAAAATACCTCAAGGAGGCAAACATAAATTCGGGACGTGCGCGTGCCTCGCTGGATGGCCCCCCGTGCGCGACGCAGGCGCGCCGGCAACAACACGGGGCCACTCAAGCGATTGGAGGGTACACCAATGACCATGAAGTGGTTAGGGACAGCCGCTGCGCAGGCAGAGAATTATCTACCCAAGCGCGAATATTGCAGGACAACGAAGATAGCTAAAGTTATCTGCATGATCGTCGGTTGCTTAACGATGCTCCTGTCTTCAGCACCAGCTTTTGGACGAGAGATCAACATACTCCTCATCCACGGAAGACTGCATAACTCCAAAGAACGCTATGGTCATTTCCGCACCGATCAGGCCGGC
>DATAQX010000217.1:0-5030 GCA_036264455.1 Silvibacterium sp.
GTTAAATACGTTGAAGGCTTCAGCGCGAAACTGAAGACTGGTCGATTCCCAAAGGGAAAAGTTTTTCAGCAGGCTCATATCCCAGTTCCATCGCCGCGGATTGTTGAGCACATTGCGTCCAGCATCGCCAAAGGTCAGGCCGCGCGGCGCGACGAATGCGCCCGGATTCAGCAGGAGCGGCCCGACACTGCCAAAGGTGGTTTCACCGCTGCCGGGAATATGCCGATATGGATTACCTACGACATCCGGATAGGAACCCGACCCCTGGCCATTGGCGACGCCGGCGTTATCTAACGTCGAGAGTCCCGTGGGACTGCCGTTATTCACAACTGTGAACGGAATGCCTGTCTCAAAGAGGGTGATACCGGACAGCTCCCATCCCCCGAGAACGGTGCGGACTGACTTCAGATTGGACCATGCGCCAGGATCCCAGGTTTGGCCATCAGGGTGACTCGCCGTGTTTGAGGGGTCGCTGTCGGCAAAATGGAGAAGCTTATCGAGAACGGGAATGAGAGGCAGCTGGTAGACATAACTAATGTGGAGAAGATGCCGTTGATCGAAATTGGAGCTGGACCGGTTGGACTTGATGTTGTACGAATCCACGAAAGTGGCGTCCGACCTGTCCGATGCGTCATCGAGCGAATGACTGTAGGTATAAGCTACGCCAAGGTTCAACGGACCTTGCGTCCGCCGCACCATCACTTGCAGGGCATTGTAGGAGGAGTTTGCGATATTTTCGAGGGAGTAAATCTCTCCCAGGCCCGGTGCAAACTCGCGCAGACTGTTAGGGTCGAAGTTTGCTCCCGAATTGACTGCAGTGCCGAAGCACGCCGCCTGCATATTCACATAAGCTGGAGAGCCTGGCGCAATCGTAGCTCCTGTAGAAAGCATGTATTCGCCATTTCCGGTAGGCGTGCAGTCGCCTCCATTGTTGCCAAACTCATTGCCGGTCCGAAAGAGTGGCTGATGCGGCCCAAAAGGATTCGCGGAAGAAGCGAGAGGTCGCAGCTGGTTGACCTGCCGCTCCACAGTAAGGTGCGTGCCTTTGCTTCCCACATATGCGACAGAACCGAGCATGTTCTTCGGCAGCTCGCGCTCGATGCTGGTGCTCCACTGTTGTACATACGGCCAAATCGCCTTCGTCGGAATGGCGGTCAGGTTGACGGGATAGGCTATGCCGGTGCCGATACTGCTCCATCCGGTTGGGAAGAGAGCCGACATATTCAGCACTTCGGGCGAACTGCCTTCGAGCGACCCTGTATTGGCTTCATCTGCCGTGCCGTGCTCAAAGAAGACGCCGTATCCGGCCCGCAAAGCCGTTTTGCCGTCGCCAAAGACATCCCATGCCACACCCACTCGAGGAGATGGATTGAAGAGATGGCCGTTCATGCAGCTTGACGGCAAGCCATTCCTGCCACACTGCACAATGCCGTTCAGCACGCGCGGATCGAGTCCCTTCTGTGGGTCGTCGCGATTCAGCATAATAGGGTTCATGCTGACCGGATCGAGCAGCTGGCCGTTTTGCGGATTGACCGCCAGGGCGTTGCTCTTTCGGTAGCTTGACGCCTGCCAGTTATAGACATTGTCGTTTACGGTATGAAAAGTGCCGAAGAGGCTTAACCGCAGGCCGGCATTCAGTGTGAGATGCGGCGTGATCTTGAAGTCGTCCTGAATATATGGCTCCAGGACCTGGTAGCGCTGGCGATATCGCTCTTGCCCACTGTCCTGTTGAAAGGAACAGATCTTTCCCATGATGAGTGTCGGATCGAGAGGGTTGTTTCCGTTTTGCGAGTACGACCAGTACAGAAAGTCAGCAAAGGCATTGCCCGTGAAGGCGGCGCACTTTACATTGTTGAAGTTGAGAATGCCTTGCGTGTCGCCGGTGGCTGCGCCAATCGGCGTGTTGTACTGGTTGCGTTGGTAAATGATCCATTGCGCGCCGAATTGCAGGTTATGCCGCGTGAAGATCTTGCTTACATTGTCGCTGAAGCTGTAAGTCGGGTTCGAATGCGTCCAGGGGATATAACCAGGATCGACGCCAAAGCCATTGCCGCCGTATTCGGCATTGTTGCCGCCGATGACTATGCCCGGCAATTTAGGTTGTCCATCGATTCCTTTGCTCCCATTATTGAAGATGGTTGTGAGGGGGCACTGATAGTTATTGGGATCTGTCGTGCACGGGGCGTCAAGCTCCGCAGGCCTCTGGATGCTTACCCCGGGCGCAGCGATATTCGTAAGCTTGATATAGGAGTCCGTGTAGCTGGCCACAGCCTCGTTTAACAATGAGGAGGAAAAGGCAGCCGTAACTCGGGCTACGAGACTTATCCCGGGGCCGTAGTAGCGTGAGTTGATTGTCGGAAAACTGTTCTGTACAAACGCGTACGGCGGCACCGGCGTGGTCTGGTCCCATTCGTCATGAATGTAGCGGAAGCTCGCCTGAACCTTTTGGTTCAAGGCATGATCGATGCGGAATAACTCTTCGCGCCAATATGTGGGCAGCGATACGTCTACGTTGTAACAGGATCCGACCAGTGAATTGCAGCCGGACGTCACATTTGGGTACGGAATCACTTCGGTGTTCAGCAAGGCAGTCGCATTCCGGTTGATTGGCACAAAGTTGCCTGGAAAGCCGCCGTTGACTCCTGTGCTGGGACAGTCCGGGTACTGAGTTCGATTAATGAATCCTCCGCCACTGCCGGTCGGGTCATATGGGCAGACATCGTTGAAATCTCCGTTTCGCTCAGCCAGCGAAGGAACCGGCTGCCTGTAGGCTGTGGGGGATTTCTCCAGCCGGACCTCTTCGGAGAAGAAGAAGTGCGTCTTCCCCCTCCCGTTGTATACATGGGGGATAATCACCGGGCCGCCGATGGTTCCGCCAAAATCATTACGCCGGTAGAGGGGAGCGCCTTTGGTAACGTCAAAATATCCCTTTGAGTTGAACGCCTCATTCCGGACAAACCAGTAAACCCCTCCATGGAAGCTGTCGGTGCCGGACTTGGTGGTCACAATGGTTGTGCCGCTTCCCGTGCTCGGGTACATAGCGCCGTAGTTCGAAGTAAGAACTTTAATTTCCTGGATCGCGTCAAGACTGGGATAAACAACAAGAGTGCTGTGGTCTTTGTTGAGGCCAGTGTTCAACACATCGGAGCCGTCAATGGAAAAACTGTTGTATTCTGTCCTGCCGCCGTTCACGCTGTACGCAACGCTGCCGGCCATCCCCACTTTGGCTTCGTCTTGCTGCGTCTGATTGCTCACTCCGGCAACAAGGTCGATGAACTGCGTAAAATTGCGTCCATTCAATCCGATGCTTGTCACCTCTTTGCCGGTGACCGTGCCCGTAACCTCGGCATTCTCCGTCTGAACTTGTGTCGCTCCGCCCGACGTTACGGTCACCTGCGTCTGTTGTGTGCCAACACTCAACTGCAAGTTATAAACATATGCCTGCCCTACGCCTAACTCGATGCTTTCGCTCACTGCTGTGTGGAAGCCAGCGGCCTGCACCTCGATCTGATAATGTCCGGCTGGGAGATAAGGGACGGAATATTGGCCGGAATCGTCGGTTTGCGCGGCAAGCCTGGTCTGCGTGTCAAGATTAAGCACGGCTACTCTGGCATTGCGTATCGCCGCGCCCTGCGGGTCAGTTATCTGCCCGGAGAAACGCGCTGTCTGCGCATGGGCCGCCGACAACGCGCAAAGCAGCAAAACGACGGTCGTCAAGCGTAGTAGTAAAGAGCGCACTGTTGGCCTTCCGTTTTAGTTCTTGTCTTGCGCGTTGTACGGGAGAGAAGATGGTGCTGAATTCTCTGCGGAACTATTCTGACGTGCGGCGTCTTCAAGATGCTCTAGCGATTTCGATATTTCATTCAGTATGACTGCAGCGTCCGCATCAGGGCTCCCTTGCGCGATTAATTCATGACATAGCTTCGCATTTAGTTCAGCGTCGCCTTCCAACTGAGCATCACCTGTTATTACGCCTCGCGTAGGCATAGGCACTGATATGCCGGCCTGCAGGAGCGCTCCTCTTTGTAGAGATAGCCCTAAGCGCAGACGCCCTTGCTCTGTGTCTCGCAGTTTCTGTAGAGATTCTTTCGCTGACAGCGTTAGCCTGGAGGGTTCAAATTTCTGATCAAGCTCTGCAAGAGCGTGAGTAGCTTGGCGAATGATTGCGCTACTTTCGAAGATATCGTGAGAAATCTGTGCCGCGTCAGCTATAGGTATGCTCTTTACCCGGAGGTATTCAGCAAGGGGGCTAGGTTGAGACTCTGCATTGACGACCTTGATGCTTTCGGGCTTACCTTTCGGATCCGAATCCAGATCAGCAAACGTCCGGATGGCCGCTTCTGCATGTGGGATCTGCGATATAAGCGAGACCAGTTCCTGCTTGTGCGAGGCTTCCGGCACAACTCCCTTCACCCGTATCCCGCCGATGGTTCGAATGATCTCCAGCCGCTGTGTCATGTCGGCGCTTAGCGAATTCAGGGCAAGTCGAACTGCCAGCTCAGCCTCATCAAGTTCCGCCTCGGAAGGGAGCACATCGAATTTGCTTGTCAGTAAGTTGAGGCGCTGTGGGGCTGCATCTTTCGAAACCGCTGGGACTATGGGCTCAAACCACTCCGGTTTCGCCTCACGCCAAGGCAGCACCTCATAGCTCAGTTCTGCTACTTCTATATTTTCTTTGTCGCGAAACTGGACGGTTCGCGAAACAGGGTGGAAGTCTGTGTCACGCATCGTGAGTGACTCCTCGGCAACAGCGCCACTCTGCGCAACGGTCGTGAGGGTTATTAAGTGGTTTGCCTCGCGCTTGATGATGTCACGGGCAATTGTCTCGTGATTACGCCAGTCCTCGAACGTAGCGGGCGACAACGGATCATTCCAACTCACGTCTGCCACTGCGAGCGCCGCCTCCAGCTCTGCGTCTTGAGAATTCAGCAGTACGTTTCGCGGGTGGATGTGCCTTTTTACATCGCGATAAACATTGCGCTCCAGTCTACGATGCGCGGTAGTAATCGCAATCTTTTGATGAACAATGC
>DATAQX010000237.1:0-7916 GCA_036264455.1 Silvibacterium sp.
CCGCCGAAGAAGTCGATGCTGCCCTCGCCCAACCCGGCACCACCATGCTTGTCGTCAACTCCATCTGCGGATGCGCTGCAGGCAAGATGCGCCCTGGCGTTCGACTCGCTCTCCAGAACGCGGTGACACCCGATCAATCGATCACCGTCTTCGCGGGTCAGGATCGCGAAGCCACCGAGCGTGCTCGCTCCTACTTCGCCGGCCAGCCGCCCACGTCGCCTGCCGTGGCCATCCTGCGCGACGGAAAGCTGGTCTATCTTATGCAGCGCTTCGTGATCGAGTCGAACCCCGCGCAGGCCATCGGCCAGGAACTCGCGCGCGCCTTCAACGAATTCTGCGTCAAAACCACCGCCTGAGCCCGCGATATCCTCTCATCGCCAAAAAGCCCCTAGTGGGGCTTTTTGCTTTTGCCAACGGAGACGTTTTCATCGATACCTCTCGGAGTGAAGCCAGTCGGCATCCAATGGAAGAGACACCCCGGACTAAAATAAGTGGTGAGGTTCCTCCGAATGAAGACCTCCGAAGTACTGAAGGCCTGGGCCGGCATCCTTACTGGTTACAAGCCGTCTCTTTCGATAGAGATCACCAAAGAATGCCCGCTCCGCTGTCCTGGGTGCTATGCCTTCGATCCTGCTCATCTCGGAGCAGAGACAGAGCTACGCCAACTCTCAGACTTCAAAGGATCTGACCTGGTCCGAAACGTTCTGGCCGTGATCGACCGGGAAAAACCCCTGCATGTATCTCTTGTGGGCGGAGATCCTCTGGTTCGTTACCGGGAGCTGGAAATGCTCCTTCCGGAGATGGAGGCTCGCAGGATATATACCCAGGTCGTCACCAGCGCTTTCCGTGTGATTCCAGCCGAGTGGAACCGATTTCGGTATCTCACAGTCGTCGTCTCCATTGATGGCCTGCAACCCGAACACGACGAACGCCGTAAACCGGCAACCTACGAACGCATCCTCAAGAACATCGTCGCCAGGGTGACCATTCACTCGACGATCACCGGCGACATCGCGGCTCGGCCCGGATACCTCGAGGAGTTTCTGCGCTTCTGGAGTGCCCGGCCTCAGATCGACAGGATCTGGTTTAGCTTGTTTACGCCTCAGCGCGGAGCAACCGGCCCGGAGATCCTCACCTCGTCGCAGCGCGCTTTCGTAGTTAAAGACCTTTTGAGACTCCGCCTCCTGTACCCTCTTCTCGATATGCCTGAGGCCCTGATCCAGGAGATCATTTCCCCCCCGAAAAGTCCTGCAGATTGCGTCTTCGCCCGGACCACTCACACGCTTTCGGCCGATCTCAAGACGAAGATCACACCCTGTCAATTCGGCGGAGATCCCGACTGCTCGCAGTGTGGATGCATGGCCTCGATGGGACTTGCTGCCGTGGGACATCATCGTGTGCTCGGCGGCCTTACCGCAGGTCACCTGTTTCACGTCTCGGACCGGATCGGGCAGGCCTGGAAAAAAGTCAGCGGCACTTTTGAACAACCGGCTCCCGAGTCGAAAGCGGCAGCATTCACTATTTTGTGAACGCCACGCCTATCCCGTCTATTTATCTTCTGTAGCGAAGTAGACCACAGCGGTCAGCAGGGCGCTGAGGAGGATCCAGGCGATCTGGTACCAGTAGAAGAAAGGGAAGCCGAAGAGCGCCGGACCAGGCCGGGAATAGATGGCGGGGAAGGCCAGTCCGATCGCAGGCAGGATCAGGAGCCAATTCCAGGCGGCGCGAGATTTGTCGTTCGGCGTATTCACGACTAGCAAAATTGTAGCCGAAGAGCAGCTGAAAAGAATTTATTCAGGGAGCCTTTCTTCGCCAGTGATTGTGGTTCCCGGTCATTGGGTTGAACGCCATGGCGGATGGATGTGGATCGAGGGACACTGGCGCTAGGGGTATTTCTCAGACAGAGTGTTCGCCGAAGCTGGATTGCCCCAGGTGGCCTTTTCTAAAGAAAAGGTCACTTGGCGGTTACTTTTTTGATCCGCTCCCGGGACCGGCTTTGCGATAGCTGACGCCGCGACCTTTCAGCAGAAAAATCTGCCGGCACTGTGCACATTCCCAAGGATACATTCCAAACTTCGGATAAACCCGTTCCTGCAAAAATCCGTGACGGGCAACGCGGGTCAATTCGACTTCTTCGCAGTTAGGACAAGCTTTTTTTCCCTTACTCATCGACTTCCTCTAGACACAGGCATCAAGCTCAGTAATGGTTGGCATAGGCGCCCGCCGAACACATTCGCATTGCGGACTTGATCCCTGACGTCTTTTCTTATGTATCGGAATGTTGAGTCAAGCTGCGCTCCCTGCTGAGAGACTTGCAATTCAGAACTAGACATAACACCCATTGGTAACAATATCCAATAAAAACCTTAATGTTCTGGAAAGATTTTATCTGGAAAGATTTTACAAGTGCATGGTTTCCGGCAATTGCTGTTAGACGTGGGAAGTCCGCAGTTGGACGCAGGCTCTCGGGCACGTGGATGCATACTCTCATCAGCCTTTGGCCTGAAGGATTTACACTATTCACAAGATGATTCCCACACTCGAATGGACTAAGGAAGGCGTTCGCCTCCTCGATCAGACCCGTCTTCCCCTTGAGGAGACCTACGTTCTCGCCACCAGTTACCAGCACGTAGCGGATGCCATCACGACCATGGTGGTTCGCGGGGCTCCGGCAATCGGCGTGGCCGCGGCTATGGGAGTCGCTCTTGGCGTCCGTCAAAGCTCTGCTGCAAGTCTCGATGACTTGCAGGCGGAATTCAAAGTGATTTGCGAAGTACTGGCCACCACCCGGCCCACGGCCGTTAACCTGTTTTGGGCAATCAGCCGTATGCGCGATCGATTCTCCGCGCTGCTGGCCCAGCCAGAAATCACCATCGAAGCCATTCGCCCCGCTCTGATCGAGGAAGCGCTTCTGATGTATGAAGAGGACATAGCCGCCTGCCGGGCGATGGGTGCCAATGGAGCGCCACTGCTGCCCAACGCCGGTGGCGTACTAACGCATTGCAATGCCGGAGCACTGGCCACCTGCGGCTATGGAACGGCGCTCGGAGTCATTCGCAGCGCTGTCGAACAGGGCCACCAGATCCAGGTCTATGCCGACGAAACGCGGCCATTCTTACAGGGTGCGCGCCTGACCGCCTGGGAGCTGATGCATGACGGCATCCCGACCACAGTGCTGTGCGACAACATGGCCGCCAGCCTGATGCGGCGGGGCAAGGTTCAGGCGGTGATCGTGGGCGCCGACCGCATTGCGGCCAATGGAGACGTGGCCAACAAGATCGGCACCTATGGGCTGGCAGTGCTTGCCCGCGAGCACGGCATCCCCTTCTTTGTGGCTGCGCCTTGGTCCACCATCGATCTTGAGACGGCAACGGGAGACGATATTCCCATCGAGGAGCGGCCCGCTATCGAGGTCACGCATCACGGCGGAAAACAGCTCACGCCCAATGACGTGAGCGTGGTGAATCCTGCCTTCGACGTAACGCCGGCCAAATACATCACGGCGATCATCACGGAACGCGGCATTCTGCGCGAGCCTTACACAGAGTCTTTGCAGGGATTGGAATCGGCCGTGGCGGGCCGATAGGTACCTGGCGCCCTACTGGATGCCAAACCCCGCAATATCAGAAGACAAGGCGCGCTCGTACACTGGTTACCCACATGGTATCTACCCTGGGATTCAGCGCCGGGTGCTGGATCAACTGGAAAACCGGCGTGATTGCAAAGTTCGGGGTCACATGGAAGCGGTAGAAGGTCTCCGCGGTGTACTGGCTGCGCAGGCCGCCGGGTACGGGGACGGTCGGGCGCGTCCAGCCAAACGCGGCGCCGAAAAGATCTGCCGTGGTCTTCGCTGGCCGCCAGCCGATTCCCCCGGACAGCGCCCAATTGTTGAAGTGACCTACTGACCACCCGGAGCGAACAAACCACATGTACTGGCCGCCGATCATACGGTTGGCGTTTCCCGCAATGCCGTAGGACTGTGGACTGCCGTTCGTTGGATTCCTGTACCAGCCGGTGAGGTGGATATTGTTGGCGTCCATGGGGCCGCGAGCCTGGACGGGAACGCCGCTTCGCGCCAGACCGCTCACGCCGCCTTCCCAAAAGTAGAAGTGCTCGTTCTTGGTGAAGAAGTTGCTGATGGTGCTGCCTGTGTCGCTGCTAAGTGAAGTGAACATGCCGGACTTCAGATACATACCGTTTTTGGTTGGGAACCAGGCTCCGACTGCTCCAAATCCTCTGAGGGGCGAGGCAATCGTGGGGCTGGTGGAGAACTGCTGGCTCAAAAACTGCCGGTTGTCATCGAAGAACGGGTAGGCGTCGATGAAGTTCGGCGCGAAAATCTTGCCTACGGTGTATTGAAAGTGGTTCGTGAGCACGTTTTGCCGGATGTAGGCCTGGGTTATGCCCAGGTCGAACATTCCCCATGTGGCCGCCGTCGGAACGATGGTCCCAGCGCCAATGCCGGCCTGCAACGGCGGCAGATTCGTTCCCAAAGGCCGCCTGTCCTCGATTGCCATGTCGAACGAAAAGGCATTCGGCTTGCGGCGGTTGAAGAGATCGTAGGACCAGTTGAAGGTGAACTTGCTGCCCACCGAGTTCGGCTGAGCGATAGCACTGTTAGTGTAATTTTGCCAGAGAACGCCCCAGGACCCGCCAAAATTGAGCCCGTGGTTCTCGTGCAGCTGTCTCTTCCAGGCAAACCACCGATCGAGCGAAGTCGGACGCCGAAAGAAACTCGTTCGGGGAGCTTCATCGTCTTCCAGGTCACCCTCAGCGGAAAGGGTGCCGTCGAGGATGTCTGGAGGTTTGTTGTCTGTACTGACCGGCGCTGCGGGAGGGTCGGGCGGCGCCGTCTGGGGGGTTGACTGCGCAAAGGCCTGCGTCAGCAGCAGAGAGAAGAAGAGGAGGGAGACGCACCACCGTCGTATACGTTGGAAAATTGGCGCAATCATTAGGTTAGCTTTCCCATACCGGGCGATCGCTGCCGCGTACGACGACAAGCGGTGTACGCCATCGCCCCGGCGTTTTGGAAAGCTTCACCTGCGGCGCCAGGCGGTGGACCTCGCCGTAGGGAGTCTGGCCCTGGATCGTCTCGGGTTCGATCATGCGGTGCTCCGGATCATTATGGTCGAACTCAGTCGTCGGGAAGGAGCCGAGACCGGCAAACCACATGGCTGCCCGCGTCAGGCTGATGCGCACATGGTAGCTGCCGCCTTCCTTCGCGCGGCGTCTCAGTGCGGCAATGATCCCTGCAGCGCCCATGTAACCGGCGATGTAGTCGTTGAGCACCATTGTTGGAGGGAAACTCGGCCTGTTCCCTAGTCCGCCGGCTTCAGCTATCGTGAACCCCGAAACTGTGAGCGCTTCCATGTCGAAACCGGGGCGATTCCACCAGGGACCATCCCAGCTGTAGCAGCGCACCGAGAGGTAGATGATGCCGGGCTTTTTCGCCGCTACTTCTTTTACGCCGAAGCCCAGTTTTTCCATCGCTCGCCCACGAAATCCTTCGAGGAACACATCGGCCTCCGGGATGAGCGTCGCGAAATGTTTGCTCTGAGCCGGATTTTTTAAATCCACGAAACTCGAACGCATTCCGACATTGCAATCGTTCACAATGATTTCGTGCTCGAACGACTGATCGCGCGCGATATGCAGGATTTCCGCTCCATATTCCGCAAGTGTGCGCGCCGCAACGGTCCCGGCAATAACATGCGTGCACGACAACGCCTTGATCCCGGAAAGCGGCTGCACGGGATTGGGCTTGAACGGGATAGGATCACTGTCGCCAACTTTGATAATCTCGATCACCGGGATTTTAGCGAGATGCTGGCCCTCCGGATGCTGTGCCCATTCCTCGGCGGTCCGGTGCAACCCCATCACATACCCCTTGTCGGCTGCGGTATCGTCGAGTTCGATGCCCTTCCATTGCTTAACCGCTCTGCCGATTGACTGGGCGTCGGGAGGCGAGTTGAGAATGGTGAGAAAGCCATACATATGGTGTGGATAGATTATGGTCGGCGTCACCCACCGGTCGTCCTTTGTTGGCAGGACGGCGAAGGAGAGCGGAGTGTCGAAGATGAGGGGTGCCTGATACCAGAGGCCATTGATGGTCGGAATGAAATTGAAGGTTTCAGGGAGCGGGTCATCCGGATCAAACAGCCCAAACGCCCGCTTTTTCATCATAATGATCGCAATGGCTGGCATGGTGCCGTAGACCGCCTCGCGCAGATCGATCTTCGCGTCCTGCCCTGCTCCTGTGCGCTCCTTCCAGATTGCCGCCGCGCCGACGCCTGCCGCCATCGCCGGAATAGCCATGCATGCCCCGATGCGGAAGTGGCTGCGCAGGATCGGATCGCTGCCAGTAAAAGTAACCGTTCCTCCGCCATCGGATGGATTCTGGCCGAGTACCTTCATGAAGTCGGCAAACTCTTTGTCGATGTCGAAGGCGGTGGATGGGGGCGTAACTGCGGCCTGCGCGACGCTGGTCAGCTTGCTTTTCATCACCGCGCCGAGGGCCGCATAACTGGTGGTCTGGACGAACTCCCTGCGATTCACGCTCATAAGTGCTCTCCATAAAGAACTGCGCGAAATGTAGACTCGTGGTTCACCAAACAACGTTCCAGGAGTGTACACACAATCCGTGTTCTTAATCCATTCGTATGGTCGAAGAATAAAATCGATATCGATCTACTGCAGCCAGCCCGCATAGGGATAGAGCAGCAGGAAGAAGATCATGGCCAGCGCCATGACATCCATATAAAGCAGTAGCAACACGCCGCCGTGGTAGAAGCTCCAGCGCAACTGCAGGCAGCGCGTCGTTTCGTATGTGCCCCACAGCGCAGCGAACGCGGGAAAGGCTACGACCCATGCGGGATGCACACGCGGAAAGCCTGACAGCCGAAACGCCATGAAGAGACTGACTAGGACTAGGACGGTTCCGCGCACCAGGGAACGAGCCCGAAAATTGAAGACAGCGTAATGCATTGAGGAGCTGTTAAACTCTGGAGTCGCCTATGAGTCCTACTTTACCGAATCAGACGGCTGCCGTGCCTGAAGCCGACAAGCGCGAGCGCATCGTGAAGCGCGTGGCGCGCGAGTTGAGCAATGGCTTTTATGTGAACTTGGGTATCGGCATGCCCACGCTTGTGGCCAATCATGTCCCGCCCGGGGTCGAGGTGGTTTTGCAATCGGAGAACGGCATGCTCGGCGTCGGCCCCTATCCTATCGCCGGAACCGAAGACCCGAACCTTATCAATGCCGGGAAAGAGACCGTGTCCGAGCTGCCCGGAACGTCCTACTTCTCAAGCGCTGACTCTTTCGCCATGATCCGCGGCGGCCATATCGACCTCAGCGTGCTGGGAGCGATGGAAGTCGATGAAGAAGGCAATCTCGCCAACTGGATGATCCCCGGCAAAATGCTGAAGGGCATGGGCGGAGCTATGGATCTGGTCGCCAGCGCGCGCCGCGTGATCGTCGCCATGGAACACACCACGAAAGACGGCCGGCCCAAGATCCTGCATCGCTGCACGCTGCCGATAACCGGCCTCAAGGTCGTCGACACCATCGCGACAGAAATGGCCTGGATCAAAGTCACCCCCTCAGGGCTGGTTCTCGAAGAGATTGCGCCGGGATTGACGGTCGAAGATGTACAGCGCGCAACCGAGGCAAAGCTGACGGTGAGTGCGACAATCAGGCAGATGGTTTCGTAAGGAGCACTGCGCTGATTCGTCCCCGGTTTCCCATCAAACTTCTTTCGATCGCCGTTCTGACGCTGGCTGTTGCCGGAGCTTCGGCGTGGTTCATGCGGCCCGGTCCGGCCATCGACTGCAACCGGCTGGCGCCGCTAATCGTCCTGGCCACAGCTGCGGCGTTTCTTATGTCGATCTGCTTCCGCCAGATGGCGCGCCACACGGAGC
>DATAQX010000442.1:0-4076 GCA_036264455.1 Silvibacterium sp.
ATCTCTGACCTGCACCAGCTCACAACCCGCGCCCGGCGCCTGAGGCCTGCGCCCGCAGCCGGGCAGCGGAGAGTATCTTCACAATCTGTTCTGCCATGGGACCGGAAGCGACCACTCCGTCGAAGGCCCTAACCCGGCCCGCGGCGAGAACGATCCTCGTGCTCTTGTCCGTGAGGACATAGGTGTGGATATGAGTGAAGTGGAGCCTGTCAACGTCGATCTGCAGATCGGCACTGCATCCTTCGCCGACGATGTTCAGTTCCAGCCGATCCCAGTTTTTCTGTTTCATCAGAGCCCGCTCCAGCGTGCTGACGGTGAGAAACAGCGTCTCAGAATGAATACAGATCGTCCGCGCATTTTTGATGGCCTGCACGCGCTCGGCGATAGCGCTCGATTGCGGAGCATCGGCCGCCTGTCGCGCTGCCGGAGCAGGCTGTGAACTCGTGGAGAGCGAAGCGGGTTGTTCAGACTGTGCCACCGCCAGCGGACAGAGGCTGAGAGAGAGAACGGCTCGAATCATCAGACGGTTCATCGGATCTCCTTACAACTACAAGAGCGATGTTAGGGAGATCGCGAAACGGTGTAGGACGCGAATGGGACACTTTCGCGAGTGTCACAGTGCCGGATGCGGGGATGCGGCGGGCTTTTCCGTGGCTTCGGATTCGACGGCGCGGAGTTGCGCGATAGAGGACTCATTGAGCAGGCGGAAGACGATGGGGAAGCATTTTTTCGGCAACTGCTGAGCCGTGACGATGTCGCAGATGACGGCGGATGTGGATTCGAGGCCACGCTTCCAGCCGGGGCGGGTGCCGTCCCGCACTAGGAGATTTTCTGGCATGAGACCCGCGGCCACGATCATAGTGCGTGCGATGCGCTGGAACTCGCTCCAGCGGGAAGCGATACCGATGAGATCGGCAGCGTGCTCGGGCAGGTAACGCTGCAGATTGGCCTGAAGCGCCGAGGCGACCGGGTTGACCTGCAGAATGGTGAGAACGGTTCCGGTGGGCAGGAGCTTGCGCACCGTCGCGGCCTTGCTGGGAAGGGTCGCGGGAATGGAGCGCTCGAGGAGGTTTGCGTTGCAGCACTCGTCGGGCGTGCAAGCCGCCACTGGCAGCGCCAAGCTCGATTCCATCTCGACAGTGACGATTTTGCCCAACTCGGGGTCGGGCTCGATGACGAGCCAGCGCGCCGGCGGCTCGAACGAGAGCCAGCGGTGCAGGCGGGCGCGAACGAGCGCGTCGGGTGCGCCGATTTTGCGGGCCTTCGCGACCAATTCGCCGATGAGCTGGTCAACGGCCATCTCCGCGCCGAGACGGGCAGTAGGGCGTGCATGCGAGACGAAAACTCCGCTGCCGTGACGAAGCTCAAGCCACCCTTCGTGCTCCAACTCGCGATAGGCCGAGCTGGCGGTATTTGGATGAATGCCGAAGCGGCGCGCCAACTCGCGCGTCGATGGCAAGCGATCGCCCGGCAACATCTCGCGGGAAAGGATGCCAAGGATGACCTGTGTGATTAACTGCTCACGGAGGGGAACCTCTCCGTTTCGGTTGAGCCACAGCCGCATCCGTTTCCCTCAGGCTTCTCTCAAATAATCGCTCGCCGCCTATATCCAACTCAAGGGAATGCCGTGGGGAGGACTTTAGCCTGTCACCCTCTGGGGCTCTCTCTTTATCTTGAGCACGAGCAAATCTGGTGAAGCTTGCAGGGCATCGATCCTGGCCATGTTTAGATGTCTAAATATAGATATTGGTATAGGTGTCAATAAGATATCTTTGGCGCCTTCAGGGCGATGTGCTTATTGACTTCGACTGTCTATCTCGGGATGGGCCCTCGGATGTAGTAGCTTCGGTCAATTCCGAACCGCGGGCTCACAGGAGATCCCGATCGCGGAGCCTAACCCAGGACGCACCGCCATCCGTAGGCTCGTCCTAGACTCGTCCGGATTCGGACCAGTTGAACAACCGCCTCGACTCCTGGGAGGAAATCGCTGCGTATTTCACCGCGACGTGACCACAGTCCAGCGCTGGGAAAAGCGGGAATTGGAGTGCCCGACGTTGACGACTCACCACTTGAGAGGTGGAGACGCGGCTTTCACGGCGTCTCCACCTCCTCTGAGCTACGGAAGAACGATGACTTTCCCGGCCATCCCAAGATCGTCGTGTAACACGCATTTGTAGCGGTAGACACCCGGGTGGGTGAAAGTCACTCGGAAGCGTGTGACGCCTAACGGGGCCTGTGCCAGACCGGTTCGGTCCTGGGGCGCTTGCGTGATGACTCCGGAGTGCACAGCATCGGACGGCGAATTGATATAGGCGTGGCGGGCACCGTCAGCGTCGACTGTGACGTTGGAGGAAGGCGGAATCTGGTTAAGGGCGTCAGGTTCGGGACCAAAGGTAATAGTGTGGTTGGTCACCGCCTCCGAGGTGATCCATTCCACCGTCTCGCCAACTTGGATCACTTTGGTCTCATCCATGAAACGCATGACCGAGGCGGTTTCAGTTCCTCCGCTAGTGCCGTGGATCTTGCCTGCACCAGCGATGACGGTGTGATGATCCGGTGTAACCTGGGCTGCATCCCGTGCGTCGGAGATCAACTGGGCGCGCTGGCGGCTCGCTTCCCGGTCGTAGAATGCCTGGTCGTGGGGCAAGAGCGCCGACGGATCCAGCACATGGATAGTGCCTGTCTGATCATTATGAGCAAGACACACCACCTTGAAATTTCCAGCCTCCGGGAAGACAACCGTATAGGTGGCGCCGTTCATCAGGATTCCGCTGTTTACGCACGCAGTCCCATCGACCACTGAGAAGTCAGCTGTGGAATTGGTACTCGGGCATCCGACTAAACGGGATGGGCGAATTTGCCCTGGTGTCAGAAAGGTGACGGAGTGTAGCTCGCTGGTTGGAAAAGTCCAAGTGATGCTGTCGCCGGCATGAATCCAGAGCTCATTGGGAAGATAGGCCAGGGCCTGATAGGCCTTGCCGCCAGTCTCGGCGCCGACCTGCACTTGCCAGTTCTCGGCCAAAGCCGATGTCGGAATGGTTAGCGCAATCAGCAAAGCGAATTGACCAGCGCGGAGTCGAAAGGCAGCTTGGTTCGTCATTGTCAACCTCCCCTTGTGTCGATGCCTTCGGATGAAGGCCTGCAGTCTAAATCAGTCATTTGAGGCAGGCAGAGCAAGCGGTAAGTCGCAGCCCTGCCGCAATTTCTGGGAGTTGCCGTCGAATACCGTCTTTTGCCGTGCCTTCCGCGCACCGCACGCTAGAATTCCGGGGCAGAACCGCCACCGATCAGGACGCGATGGCCGAGGCAGTCCACGACGCAGGGCCATCCATTGCAGCGCCCGAAAACTGTCTGGATTCATGGAAGGAGATCGCGACATACCTCAACCGTGACGTGCCACCGTTCAGCGCTGGGAAAAGCGAGAAGGCATGCCGGTGCATCGGCACGTGCACGATAAACGTGGATCCGTATATGCCCTGACCGAAGAACTTGACCTCTGAATGCAAAGCCGTCGTTTGTGGGAGGCCGATCCTGAAAATCAGCCTGAGGCGGAAATACCACCGGTTGACCAAAGTCATCAGGCCGCAATTGACCAGACTCATGAAGATGCGATGGCTACGCGGAAGGCTCGCCTATGGCTTGCCTTGGCCGCGGCCTTTGCCTCTGCTTGTTGGCGATTGCTTGGCTTGCCTTCGGTCATCGTCCAATTGCTCCAGCGGAGCCCAGGCTTCGGTCGCTGGCCGTGCTGCCTCTGAAAAACCTTTCCGGCGATCCCGCACAGGAATATTTTGCCGACGGCATGACCGAGGAAGTGATCGGACGTCTATCGATGATCCGTGGCCTCCGTGTCAGCGTGCTAAGCGATGTTGCGAGCTCCGGATGCGCGAGTATTGGACCTGGCCGTGGCCTGTGGCTTCAAGACCCAGCAGCACGGCAGATCAAGGCTCTTGAAGATGAGTTGGGGCCAAACTCTTCGATCGCAATCGACAGAGAACATTACTGACCGAGTCGGGGTGCGGCATTCCGTGCAAATGCCTCCTGCGTTTGCCGCAGCGCGAGGTTCTTCAAACAAGAGC
>DATAQX010000290.1:0-4417 GCA_036264455.1 Silvibacterium sp.
TCAATGACAAGACTTACGCGAATCAGAAGAAGGCGACCGAAATTCTCGAACCTGTCTTTCTGCAACAGCCCGGACATCCGGGGATCGCGCACTACATTATCCACGCCGACGATAATCCGGTGCTGGCTCAGCATGCTTTGGATGCGGCGCAACGCTATTCACGAATTGCGCCGGACTCACCTCACGCCCTTCATATGCCGTCTCATATTTTTACGAGGCTCGGTTTATGGGACGAATCCATCGCCTCAAACCTTGCCTCGGCCGCCAGCGCGCGCAAACAAAAGCTGGCTGGCGACGAGTTACACGCTCTCGATTACCTGATCTATGCATATTTGCAAACCGGGCGCATAACTGAAGCCCGCAGACTGACTCAACAACTTCCTATTGTCGAACCGGGTGATGCGGCCAGATATGCCGGGCTGTACGCGACCGCTGCCATACCAGTCCGGTATTGGATCGAGCGTCAGCAATGGGGCGTTGCTGCGGCACTTCCCGCGCCTTCGCAAACCTTACCGGCTGACACATATGCATCGACGAAGGCGACTCTTTATTTTGGCCGTGCACTTGGTGCAGCCAGGTTCGGGGACATCGGAGCGGCGCATGCAGCAATGCAACCGCTTGTCTCCCTGGGCGACGCACTCGCGCAGAGGGGCGGCGACGATGCGATTGAGGTGAAGATCCAGTTGAAGATTGTGACCGCCTGGATCAAGTGGACAGAAGGTGACCACAATGCGGCCTTGCAGGAGATGAGATCAGCCGCAGTCATGGAAGAGGCCACGGAAAAATCGCCTGTCAGTCCGGGTTCCATCGCTCCCGCGCGGGAAATGCTGGGAGACATGTTGCTTTTGGCCAAGGAACCGAAGCTCGCGTTGGCGGCCTATGAATCTGCCCTGAAAACCACGCCGGGACGCCTGAGAGCGGAGTACGGCGCCGCTGTTTCCGCCCAGGAGGCAGGACTGCGGTCTTCTGCGGAGCAGCATTACCGAAAGCTGCTCGCTAACTGCAGCCATGCCGATGCAAATCTCCCGGAACTCGCGGAGGCAAATCACTTTTTCGGCGAAGAATAGTACCCGCCGCAATTCAGATCCCCACGAAACTCCTGTCGAAAACGGGGACGGTCAACTCGCAAGCACGGTATGCGGATAGAAGTACGGCGGTGAACGTGGCGAGACATCGGCACTCTCCTATGTTTATAGTCGACAGGTACAAATCCGGGCACTACTCCATTCCGGCTTGCCGCCATCCGCGAACGCGTGACTTATGACTATGGCTCACCTAAATCTTAATTTGCGACGGATCCAGGCAGCAGGCCGACCCCGCGCAGTAAATCCTGGAAGCGCTGATCCTCGCGAAAGCGATCAAATACGGGATCGACAGCGAGGTATGACATCCAGACGGCATGGTCATCATAGGCAACTTGGAGCCACCGAAGAGTTTGCTCTTTGTCATTTAGAGCAGCATAGATCTGCGCCAACCCGTAAGGTGACACGTAGCGCTCGCGAGAAAGCTTCTCTAGCCGAGCAGCAATCCGAAGGGCTTCAGTCCGGTTTCCCGCCACTGCCTGAGCGACTGCCACCTGAGCCAGATAAAGCGGGCTGCTTCCGGAAAGCGTGGAAGCCAGCTGTAGTTCAGCAAGACCTTGTTTGTGCAACCCCGCTTGCACATAGCTGTCACCGAGCAGCAAGTGAGCGGCTGCGAAGTTTGGATCCAAAGCAACGGTTTGCCGGCTCTGCTCAATTGCGAGGGCATATTTGCGCGCAAGATAGTAACGCTGTGCCACCCAGGTGCCGATCATGAGGTTGAGCGGATCGAGTTCCAATGCCTGTCTTGCCTGAAGCAGCGCCTCATCATGCCGCCCCTTTATCGACAAATAGTCTCCATACCAATGGTGGGCATTTGCATAGTGAGGGTTTAACTGCAGCGCGCGCTTGAACTCAGCCTCCGCGCCAGGCCAATCCCACCTGTGGCTAAGAAGTAGAGCCAAAGAGGCGTGGGCTTCAGCGGACCGTGGATCGATTTCAGTCGCTTTGAGAGCAGCTGCATATGCCTTCGGGAGGGCTTCGTCCGGAGACAAGAAACCGTGCCAGGCCAGACCGCTCTTGCAATCCGCGAATCCCGAGTAGGCTTCAGCGTAGGCCGGATCCTTTTCCATTGCTTGCTGGAAGTAAATAGATCCTTTCTGCAAGCCATCGGCGGTCCGCTTGTTCCAGTAATAGCGGCCCTTGAGATAGGCGACATATGCCTCAGGATCAATGTGCTTTGCGTTCGTGAGTTTAGTTTGCGCGGCCGGCGTGAGCACAGCACTGGTCCGCAGCGAGATCTCTCGCGCCACGCTGTCCTGGAGGGACAATACATCGCCGAGCGGCCCCTCGAAGGATTGTGCCCAGAGATGCTTGTCGCTCCGGGTATCGATCAGCTGGGCGGTGATGCGCACGCGATCGCCCGACCGTACCACCGAACCTTCGACGACGGCTTCGACGTTGAGTTCGCGCGCAATTTGAGACAGCGGTTTGCGCATTCCCTTGTTCTGCATCACGGAAGTCCGCGAAACTACCCTCAAGCCCGGAATTCGCGCCAGCTCGGTGATCAATTCATCGGTCATTCCGTCCGCGAAATATTCTTCCCGCGCGCCCGGCGACAAATCGTCCAGCGGCAGCACCGCAATCGACCTTATCCTGGGTGCGGTTGCGTCGATCCGGCGGCTTTTCGATATGAGGTAGACAGCCGCAAGGGCGAGGAGCGTTATCACACCCAGAACAAGCCAGGGGTGGGTATGCAGAACGCTTGGCTCGCGGAGACGCCGCGGATGCAGCGGCGCCTCCGCCCTAAGCTCCTTCTGTTCCTTGGGCATTGGAACATTTGCCCGGTGCTCTTCCGAAGGACGAGAAAGCACCGGCGCAATGAATCGATACCCGTGTCCAGTGATCGTCTGTATGTATCTTGGCTGTGCGGGGTCGTCTTTAAGGACTTGGCGAATCTTCCGGATGGCACCCCGGATGCTGTTGTCGGAATCCAGGAAAACGCCCTCTCCCCAAACCCTAGCGACAATTTCCTCGCGAGTGACGACTTCGCCCGGGTGTTCGAGCAGCTGGAGAAGAATTTCAAGCGGGATCCGCTCCAGCTTCACTACATGAGTTCGGCGGCGCAGCCTGCGTGGACGAAGATCAAGTGCGAAATCTTCGCCGAATGAGATCGACTGCTGCAGGCCGATGGGCGGGGAGGTCATGGCACCCCCAGAGTGAAAGCCCACCGATTCTACACCGGCTCCGAAACATCGATGTAAGTGCAGATAGTGCTTACGCTTGGCGCGACACAAACCATCACACCCCGACACACGCTCCGCTATGGACAACAAAGTTTTGGCCGGCGCAATCATGGCGCGCATTCAAAACGAACGAGACGAGGGGGAGATATGAAAAGAATGGATGGCAAACCTGGTGGGGCGACTTTCCGGCACCTATGTGTGTGGATGCTGAGTCTGTTGCTAGTATCCGCCGCAGCACGAGCCGATGCTGTTCTGGACTGGAACAAGATCGCGGTCGATACAGCCGTAGCCAACCAACAAAACCCCTTCGCCCAGGCGCGTTACGCGGCGATCGTCCAAGTCGCCGTCTTTGAAGCCGTCAACGCCATTAAGAGGGACTACAAACCCTATCTTGGGACGATAACGGCCTCACCGCGCGCCTCTGCGCAGGCGGCAGCCATAGAGGCGGCCTATAAGGTACTCAGCACTTATTTCACGGATCCGGCCAGCCAAGCGGCTTTGGCTGCCGACCGAACCCAATCGCTCGCATCGATACCGAACAACCAGGCCAAGCTTGACGGCATTTCAGTGGGTGACGCTGCAGCCCAAGCGATGATCGCTTTGCGCGCAAACGACGGATCCTCGCCTGCGCAATTCAAGATACCCGGCCCACCCGTTCCGGGCGTGTGGCAGGCGACGCCGAGTTGTCCAACTGTGAATGGAATCACAGTCGGCATCGCCTTCCAATGGGGGAACGTGACTCCATTCGGCATTCGACATGCGAGTGACTTTTTGCTCAGTCCACCGCCGGCGCTGACGAGCAACAGCTATGCCAGGACCTATAACGAAGTGATGACTGTCGGCAGCATCGACAGCACGGAACGTCCTCTGGATCGCGCGAACGTTGCGCTCTTCTACGCGGCCGACTCACCAACTCAGGTGTTCAACCAGGCTGCCCGCCAGGTCGCCGTGCAACAGCAGCGTTCGCTCTCGGAAAATGCTCGTGCTCTGGCCCTGATCAATATGGCGATAAATGACAGCCTGGTGGCAGCGTTTTTTAACAAATACCACTACAACTTCTGGCGGCCCGAGACCGCAATCCATGCAGGCGACATGGACGGGAACCGGAAAACTGAAGGTGATCCCGACTGGGCCCCGTTCATCGTCACTCCA
>DATAQX010000322.1:0-6308 GCA_036264455.1 Silvibacterium sp.
GATCGGAACGCGGATCGCCTCATATCACAGCTCCGCAAATCCCGTTGCGCAGGGGCTTGCCAGGCTGGTGAACGCCAAGACAGTGGTGCGGTACTGCCCGGGCGACCACGTCCAGATATGCAGAGACGTCTACGCATGCGACGCTGTCTATGATTGGCTCAGAGGAGCTACGGAGAACGGAGCGCCTTTCGTAAGCGAATTCGTTTAGAAGTTAACGGCTCCCGCCTGCTATACAGCGTATATTTTTTACTATACAGTGTATAGATAGATGGACAACCAGAACGGCACTTCACAGCATATATATGCATGCGCTCTGCGCATCCTCGAGATGGAAGGCCCGCAGGCCGTGACCATTCGCCGCGTTGCCAAAGAGGTCGGCATCACGCCCATGGCCATCTATCACCATTTCCCCAGCCGTGAAGCCATGCTTGGCCATGTGGTCGATACCGAATTCGAGCGCCTTGTCGACTTCTTTGGCCGCTCGTCCAGGGCGCGCAGCTTTGAGGCACAAATGATCCACATCATGGACGGCTACATCGACTACGCCCTCGCTCATCCGCGCATCTTCGACTACGTCTTCTCCAGCACGCGCCCCGGCGCGCGCCGCTTTCCCCGCGATTTCCGCGCCCGCCGTTCCCCCACGCTCAACCTGGTCGCAGACACTCTCGC
This sequence comes from Silvibacterium sp., assembly GCA_036264455.1. Classification (GTDB taxonomy): domain Bacteria; phylum Acidobacteriota; class Terriglobia; order Terriglobales; family Acidobacteriaceae; genus Silvibacterium. Next base: position 670 of record DATAQX010000322.1, read on the forward strand.
ATCCTGGATGAAGCTCGGGAAGCTCAAGCGCGACGACGTCTGGGAGGTCGCGATGGAGCTCTGGGCTCAGGCGCACGGCTATCTCATGCTCTATCACGGCGGACGCTTCCATTTATCGGAAGAGGAATTTCGCAAGCTCGTACACCGTTCACTCCGGAGGCTGCTCCATGGACTCACTGCTTAAACCTCTACCTCGTGCACTTCTCATCGCCCCAGTCATCATCTTCTCCGCAGCAGCGTACTTCTGGTCCTACTCGCTCCATCCTGTATGGTGGCTCGTATGGCTTGCGCCTCTGCCCTTGCTGCTGATTGCCCCCAGGGTCTCGGCGTGGACAGCAGCCGTAATGGCCTTCTGCGCGGTGACCCTCGGCAGGCTCGACATGTGGGCCTATTACCGGATGCTTCATCTCCAGCTCTGGCTCATTCTCACCGTCGTTCTTGGGCCCGCACTCGTCGTCGCCTCCGCAATCTGCCTCTGCCGCAGCTTCTTTCTTCGTCGACAACTCGCGCGTGCGGTGCTCGTTTTTCCCGCCGTCATTGTCGCCGCTGAATACCTGATCAGCCTCTGGCAGGGAACCTTCGGCAATACTGCCTACACGCAGCTGCGCAATCTCCCCGTACTGCAACTGGGCGCGCTCACCGGACTCTGGGGTATCGCCTTCGTCGTGATGCTTGTCCCCGCAATGGCCGCCGTCGTGCTCCTAACACGGGGCAGGGAACGCGCGCGCATGGCTTCTGCTCTCACCCTCGTCGTCGCTTCGGTTCTCATCTACGGAGCGTGGCGTCTGCACTCCACCCCAGCCGCATCTCCAACTGTCCTCGTGGGGCTCGCCGAGTCTCACATTCCGTAGAGCCTCTTTCCCCAAACCGAGCAGCCAACCATGGCGTTGATGCGCGGCTACGCTCAGCAGGTGCAGGCACTGGCTGCCCAGGGCGCGAAGTTCGTCATCCTGCCCGAGATGACCGCTGCCGTTTCCGATCAGCTATTGTTACAAATTGACGGGCTCTTTCTGCAGACCGCGCGCACCGCCGGCGTGCAGGTCCTCCTTGGAGTTCTCCACGTCACTCCGGGCGCTTCCTATAACGAGGGCCGCCTCTACTCCGCTTCCGGAACAATCGAAACCGTATATCGCAAGCACCACCTCGTCCCCGTGGCCGAGGGTCGAACCACACCCGGCACTGAACTCGCAGTCCTCTCTCAGCCCGTGGGAGAGATCGGCGTCCAGATCTGCCGCGACATGGACTATCCCGAACTGGCCCGCCGTTATGCCGCGGAGAATGTCGGCGTGATCCTGGTGCCGGCGTGGGAATTCGGCACGGATGAAGTGTGGCACGGCCACATGGCTCTCATGCGGGGCGTCGAAGGCGGCTTCAGCATGGTCCGCACTGCAAAGCAGGGATTTCTCACCGTGAGCGACGACCGCGGACGCGTTCTCGCCGAAGAGCTCACCACTCCGAGCCGCCCCTTCACGACCATGCTCGCCGAGGTCCCCGTGCGCCACGACCCAACCCTCTATCAAAAGTGGGGAGACTGGTTCGCCTGGCTCAATCTTGCCGCTCTCGCAGCAATCCTTCTGTCGTTGTTCCAGGAGCGCAAGAAGAAGCCGGCGAGAGAGCATAGCTGACCTTCAAGCCGCTGCTTCGCTTCCACAAGAATCTCGCTGTACTTCGTGACATGCGCCACTCTCACCGCATCCTGCCTTGACAGATAGAAGGACACAGCAGGTGGGAATCAAGATATTCTTTAAGAAGGCCGCTTTAGCCAGAATTTTTGATAAGCCAACTCGTAGTTTCCTCCTTTGTTGAATACTGAAGACAGTGAGGCTGAAGACGCTGAGGTGGATAAACTCGCTAAGCCCTTTCCTGCACAGCTAGTTGCTCGTCGATCAGTTCACCCGGGGCAGAAGAGTGCGGATGAGAAGAGTGAGCTGTCGCGCCATGGCCGACGCAATCCCCTTGGAGCTCCTCCAGAAATGACAACCTTGGCGCGCAGCGCAGCACGAATATCATCCGGGAGGACTTTCCTGCGTCTTTCCATCAGTCTCTTGTGCCTCGGCGTGTGTCTCTTTTGTTTTGTCGCCGAGCCCGAGGCAGCACTTGCTCAGAATTCATCACCTGTGCCGCCGCCGGTAACCTCCACTGCCGATCAGGACCACGAGAACATGATGGAACAGCTTGGCATCAAGGCCTTGCGTCCCGGTCCGAGTGGCAACGAGAAAGCAGCCAACCACGCCAATTACGACGAGTCGAGGGCCAATCCGTTTCCCGACATTCCCGATCCGCTCACCGGGAATGACGGACAAAAGGTGACCACGCCGGAGATGTGGTGGGACAAGCGACGCCCCGAACTTGTCGAGATGTTTGAAAAGTACGTCTACGGCCGGATTCCCAAAAACGTCCCCCATGTGACTTGGACCGTGACGGCTGTCGACCACGAAATGATCGGCTTCACCCCGGTCATCGCCAAGAACCTCATTGGCGAAGTGGATAACTCGTCGTACCCGGAAATCAAAGTCAGGATTCACATGACCCTGGTGACGCCGGCGAACGTCAAAGGGCCGGTTCCGGTGCTGATGATGTTCGGCCGCGCCGGCTTCCCGGCCCCGAATGAACCCTCTGGCGATGATCTGGACCGCATCAACAAGGCGTGGAAGGCGCTGTTGATCCAGCAGGACCCTTCGTTAAAAGATGTGATCGTGCAGCATCCGGCATGGCAGCCGGTCAAGGGCACCCCCTTCCAGTTTCCTCAGTTGAACGAAGACGGCGATCCACCCAACACCTGGCAATTGGTCGCTGCGGGCTGGGGCTTCGTCTTGTTCGATCCAACGAGCGTGCAGGCCGATGACGGTGCAGGTCTTACGCGGGGAATCATCGGCCTGGTCAACAAAGGACAGCCACGCAAGCCCGAAGACTGGGGAGCATTGCGCGCCTGGGCGTGGGGAGCCGGTCGCGGGCTCGACTATCTCGAAACCGATCCCGCTGTCGACTCGAAGCACGTCGGCGTCGATGGAGTATCGCGCTACGGGAAGGCAACACTCGTCACCATGGCCTTCGATCAGCGATTCGCCATGGCCCTCGTCGGTTCATCAGGCAAGGGCGGAGCCACGCTGCTGCGCCGCAATTTCGGAGAAGCAGTCGAGAGCCTGACGGGCGGCGAATACTACTGGATGGCCGGCAACTTCATGAGGTACGGAGCCTCAGACGCGGCATTTGGAAGCAAGACCCCGGGCGACCTTCCCGTCGATTCGAATGAGTTGATCGCGTTGTGCGCCCCGCGCCTGACCTTTATCAGTTATGGCATTCCGGAGAAAGGCGATGCCAAATGGCTCGACCACGAGGGAAGCTTCATGGCGACAGTGGATGCGAGCCGCGTATTCACTCTGCTGGGCGCCAGTGGGCTGGAAGTGGATGGGGATTATCACACCGCAAAGATGCCCCCGGTGAATCAAGGACTCCTCGGAGGCCAGCTCGCCTGGCGGCAGCACGATGGCGGCCACACCGATGCGCCTAACATGAAGCACTTCATCCAGTGGGCCGACAAATTCATTGGGTACACGCCTCACCCGGAGTGATCAATGTGCGCCAGTCTAAGTCGACGTTGACCTTGTCTCCGACTTACACAGCGACAAGCTCCGTCGCCTGATCAGGATAGAGCGCTCGCATCATCTCCGCCTGATTGCTGGCGACAAAGGTATTCCGTGTTTCCAACATTCTCTTGAGGAAGAGATCCCGCTCTCGGCCCAGCATCGAGGCGGACCACGAATGAGGCTGCCCGTTCAGGTAGGTGCCGAGCAGGTCGTCGACCACCTGAAAGAGCATTGCGTTGCTCTCCTGGGTAATCTTTCGCAGTTCTTGCTTATATTTACTCAGCTGAGACATTGGAGGGAACAGGCGCTCCATGATGGCCAGCTCATTCCACGACCAGTTCAACTGTGGCGAGAGCGCTCGAAAGCCATGGATCCACCCCCACACATCCAGAATCTGCGTCAGCTCCCGATAGAAATCTGTTACCCGCGCTTCAAGAAAGTCGTATTCCGGATAGCAGATATCGCCCCGCAATCTCCCCGCTGCCTCCAACTCATCTTTGATCGGCGTTCCGTCGTAAGGGAGCATGCGGCAAAAGACTGCCGCCGCGCTCCCATCTCCTACGATCGCGCGCAGGAAATTCAGATTTTGACGAACCGACAACAAGGTGCTGGATGGGTCGAACATCATAAACCCAAACTCAAACATCAACCCCACTTGCTTCAGCATTTCCACGGCCCGAAGATTCTGTTCAACCGTAATCTGCTTATGGAGCGTCTTGAGGCCCTCGTCGTTACCCGACTCAAGTCCCATGTAGACCAGGTAGAGTCCAGCATCCTTGAGCGCAGAGAAGACCTCGGGGTCTACTGAATCAGCGCGACAATTCATTTTCCAGATCACCCGCCGGGACAAGCCGCTGCTGTGAAGTTCCTTCATAAAATCTGCAGCCCAACGTCGCCACACCGGGCCAAAGAGCGGAAAATCATCGTCTTGAAAGAGGAAGATCGTGATCCCGCGTTCACGATGAAGAAAGACCATCTCCTCCACTACGGCAGACGGCTTTCTCGTGCGAACCACCTTACCCGGAGCAGCGCGATAGAAGGTTTGAATCGAGCAGAATGAGCAGGTGCGTGCGCAGCCGCGACTCGCGAGTAGCGGCATGGCTTTCCGCCCCAGCGCGGTCTCCGGCTCAAAATCACGATCGGGATATGGCAATCGATCAAGGTCATCCACTAAAGGACGCATGGCTGTTGTCTGATACTGATTTCCGTCTCGGTATGCAATGCCGGGCACATTCTTCCAGTCGCGACCCATTCCGATTCTGTCTGCCAGCTCAAGCAGCGTCATCTCCCCTTCGAACCGAACAACGCTGTCCAGCTCAGGCAGGAGCTCAAGATTATGACGATAGCTGAGGCTGGAGAAATGGCCACCCATCGTGAAGTGGCAGTGGATTCCCGCTTCGCGCAGGAGACAGATAAGACGGCGATACTGCGGAATGTAAAACTGAAAAATAAGTGAAAAACCGATGATCATCGGATCAAGATCAATGGCTTTTTTTACGACACTTACCGGTTCGGATTCAACATCGCATGTGACCACCGTATAGCCATGCTGCTTCAACGTGGCAGCCAGATAGCCAAGCCCGAGATTCCCCTGATGCTGAAACCCGATCAAAAGGATTGGACGTGTCGTGTTGCGGATCTCATCCGATGGTCCGGAATGCAGCATTTGAAATGGGTTAAGCCCAGGCATAGCATCTCCTTTCGTTGGGCCAGGCGCACAAACACATCTACCGCAGAACTGCGGGCAGGAGTGATAAAAGAATCGGTACTGTTGCGGAAATCAACGTTTCCCAGCGTTTTTCAGGACATGCTGCTTCATTTGGTTCAGTGCGTTCGCCTGAATTGTGTGAATCTGGGCCTGTGCATCCAGTGCGGCGGCGACAATCTCTGTCTGCTGCGCCATCCCGGCCTTATCCATAATTGTCCAGATCGGATCCCACCAGATGTGGAGTCGGTACGCTAGTTCAGGAGGAATATTAGAGTCAGGCATGAAAGTTCTCCTTATGAAGCTGAACTCGAGGCAATGGTACCCAGTGGCAGAGAAGACTTGGG